>JAKQJH010000038.1 GCA_029561255.1 Bacteroidota bacterium
TTGTTTTCTTAGGACAATATTTTTTATAAAGAAGCCCTGGTGTATGCCGGGGCTTTTCTTTGCAGTTGAAAAGTTGATAAGTTAAAAAGTTGACAAGGCCCTAAACCAGAAAAAGTCATATCGGCGTGGAAAAAAACCTATATGGTAAATAAGCAAATAGTTCAAAATCTTTGCTACCTTTTCTAAGTAAACTCCCTGTCAACTTATCAACCTTTCAACCTGTTAACTTCCCATGTATCCCTACCTCAACACCCTCTTCCTCGATATCGAAACCGTTCCGCAGGAACCCTCCTTTGACGGATTGCCGGAGGAGTGGAAAAAATTATGGGAGTTGAAATCACAGCACCTGATCCGGAATAAAGAGGAGGAGACAGCGGCCACCATCTATCCGCGGGCGGGTATCTATGCTGAGTTTGGAAAAATTATCTGTATCAGTTGTGGCTTCTTACAAGGGTCTGGGGTGGATAAAAAAATAATCCTGAAATCTTTTGCGGGGGATGATGAGAAACAGCTGCTCACTGATTTTATTGATATGTTGAAAAAATGGTCGGCTACCGGCAGCCGCCATCTCTGTGCCCACAACGGCAAGGAGTTTGACTTTCCCTATCTCTGCCGCCGCATGATCATCAACAAGCTGGCGATCCCGGCTATGCTGAACATAGCCGGTAAGAAACCCTGGGAGATCCCGCACCTGGATACGATGGAACTCTGGAAATTTGGTGATTTTAAAAGTTATACTTCCCTCAACCTGCTGGCCCATACATTGGGAATTCCCACTCCTAAAGATGATATTGACGGAAGTATGGTGTGGGAAGTATACTGGAAAGAAAAGAACCTGTCCCGCATCATCACCTATTGCCAGAAAGATGTGATCACCGTCGCGCAGGTCTTACTGAGGATGGGCGGAGAAACCCTGATACCTGAACATAACATTGAAATAAAATAACCATGGAACGAATTAATTACTCCTCCGGTGCCAAATGGGAAGATATTGTCGGTTACAGCCGCGCCGTTAAGATTGGAAATACGATTGAGATCACGGGTACCGTAGCCGTGGATGCCAATAACGAACTGGTCGGGAAAAATGACGCCTATGCACAGACCCGTTTCATTATTGAAAAAATAGAAGCCGTATTAAAAAGAGCCGGCGCTTCCTTATCCGATGTGGTGCGCACCCGTATGTTTGTCACCGACATCTCCCGCTGGGAAGAATATGGCCGTGCTCACGGCGAATTTTTCAGTACCATCAAACCCTGTACCTCCATGATCGAGGTAAAGGGCCTCATCGATCCGGAGTATTTGATTGAGATTGAAGCGACGGCAATCATTTCTGATAAATAAAAATAGTATTTTGAAAAAAACTTTTGTTCCGCTACTATTATTGGTGGCGCTTTCCTGCACCGAACACAAAAAGCCGGACACTGAACCCACACCGGTTATCACCCCGCTGCCACCAATTGTTGACAGCCTGCTTATCACCGACAGCAGCTGGGGGCTGATCCAACAGGACATGAACTATTCTGATCTGAAAGTGATTTACGGAGAAAGCAAGCTCAAAGACGAACGCATCTGCGGACCTGAGTGTGTGGACTCTGTGGATGTCACCAAGCTATTCCCGGGTACCTCCAACGAAGCGATCATATACTGGAAAGACAAAGCCTGGCATAAAACCATCTCGATGATCGTCTGCTACCAGGAAGGCGCACAGTATCACACCGACAAGGGACTGAAAATAAAAAGCGGGATCATTGAACTGCTACAACTGAATGGAAAAAAGATCAGCTTTATGGGTTTTGGCTGGGATTATGGAGGTACCATCACCTCCTACAACTGGGGTGCATTAGAAAAGTCAGTCCTCCGCTATGAACTGGACCTGGCTATAGCACCCGCTGAAAACGAGATGTCCGTGTTTGGCGACACATACTTCGATACCGATATGCCACTCGTAAAAAAACTATTACCGGATATTTATATCCGAAAAATAACTTTAGTCCTTAATCACCATGAATATTGAATCCCTCCGCGATTACTGTCTCTCCAAACCCGGTGCAGAAGAAACCATGCCTTTTGGTCCTGATACGCTGGTGTATAAAGTAAATAACAAGATCTTCCTGTTGGTAGGGCTTGATTCGGCGGACCTGCGATTTAATGTAAAATGTGATCCCGACAAAGCTATTGAACTCCGCGATGAATACGCCTGTGTGCTCCCCGGCTTTCACATGAATAAAAAGCACTGGAACACCGTTGTCGTCGATGGATCTGTTTCCAATGCATTATTAAAAGAGTGGATCGATCATTCGTACACCCTGGTGGCCCGGTAAGAGGCTGAGCGCTGGTGGTGTGAGTGCTGTTGGTGTTATCACCAACAGCAATATCACCAACAGCATAGCATATCTTTGTTGGTGATAACACCAACAAAGTACATATGACCCCCACGATCAACTCCAAGCTCCCCAACGTAGGTACCACCATCTTCACCGTCATGAGCGGACTGGCCACCGAGTATAATGCTGTCAACCTCGGACAGGGCTTTCCTGATTTTCCGATGAGTCATGAGCTGACCGGGCTGGTGGACAAGGCTATGAAGGATAATTTCAATCAGTATGCACCTATGCCGGGCTGGATGCCCCTCCGTGAAGCGATTGCAGAAAAAGCGAATTTCCTCTACGGCGCTTCGGTGAATCCTGATACCGAAATCATTATTACGCCCGGGGGTACCTATGCAATCTATTCCGCTTTTACGGCGATTCTTCGTCCGGGTGATGAAGTGATTGTGTTTGAACCCGCTTATGATAGTTATATCCCGAATATTGAGATCAATGGTGCGGTAGCCGTACGCATTCCGCTGGTCTATCCCGATTATCATATTGATTGGGAGGCGGTAAAAAAAGCCATCACTCCGAAAACAAAAGCGATCATTATTAATTCGCCACACAATCCTACCGGTAGTGTAATTGGTGAAAAAGATATTGAAGCCCTGCGGGCCATTATAGCCGGCACGGGTATTTTTATTATCAGTGATGAGGTGTATGAACACCTGATTTTTGATGCGATTCCGCACCAGAGTATGCTTCGCTATCCGGATCTGCTGGAGCGTAGCTTTGTTTGTTTCTCCTTTGGTAAGGTGTATAACTGTACCGGCTGGAAGCTGGGTTATTGTATTGCCCCGGCCCCGCTGATGAAAGAATTCAGGAAAGTACATCAGTTCAATTGCTTCAGTTGCTTTACCCCCTCCCAGGTGGCGCTGGCGTCTTTTTTAAAAAACCGGGAGGCCTATCTAGGACTTTCATCCTTTATGCAGTCGAAAAGGGATGCGTTCAGCCAACTGATGCAAGCCACCCGTTTTGACCTGCTGGTCAGTCATGGCAGTTATTTCATCTGTGCAAAGTATAACCGCATCAGCGATGAAGCCGATAAGGACTTCGCGATCCGTCTCACGAAGGAAGCGGGGGTGGCCACTATTCCCGTTTCTGCTTTTTACCAGGATAGCAAGGATGATAAAGTCCTGCGGTTCTGTTTTTCGAAAAACCAGGATACCCTGGAAAGGGCCGTGGAAAAACTGGTGCATCTCTGACCTTGTTGCTTCAGATTGCACTTTATCTTATTCACCTCAATACAAGATTCCTCCTTCGTCGGAATTTTTATCCAATACTTACAGACCCTCTTCTACCCCTCCTGCGTCGGGGTGACAAGGCCTCTTAGAGCATTCATTAACGGAGACAGGGCTGTTTTGTCATCCCGACGAAGGTGGGAGTGATCTTTCGCTACTTTCTTTTTGTAATAATTCCGGAGAACGGGCTGTTTTGTCATCCTGACGAAGGAAGGATTGTCATCCCGAAGCGTAGCGAGGGACAAGCGCTACCCCGCTAACCACCATACTACGATTCCGACGAAGGAGGAATCTGGCTGTTCACCAAAGCCCGGCCTTATCGGGAATCCAACAAAATACAAGATTCCCCCTGCGTCGGGACGACATGGCCTCTTAGGGCATTCTTTACCGGAGAATGGGCTGTTTTGTCATCCTGACTAAGGAAGGATAAGTGCTACCACACTAACCACCCCACTACAATTCCGGAGTTTACCCTGAGTTATCGAAGGGAAGGAGGAATCTGGTATTTCGGAGGAGGCCAAGATCCACAAACTTTTTCATTAAGAATTTCCCATGAAGGGTTCTTCGAATTAATTAACTCCTCTTTCTTCTCCCTTCTCCAACCTTTAATTTCTTTTTCTCTGGCAATGGCATTATTGATATACTTATACTCTTCGAAGTATATGAGGTTATAACAAAAGTACCTGCCGGTAAACGTATGTGAGACACCCCTGCTTTTCCAATGTTGTATAATACGTAATGCCAGGTTGTTTGTTACACCGGTATAAAGCATTTTGCGTTGTGGATTAGTCAGCATGTAAACGTAAAAAATGTCTTTGTTCATAATTGATAAGGTTTTTTGTTACGATAAATTTATAGGGGAAAACAAATTGAAAAGCTGTCCGTCGCCGGATATGGATGTGTTTTTTTTGTGCTTCCGTTGCAATACAAGATTCCTCCTGCGTCGGAATCTAAATCCTGTTCTAATATACAGTCTTCGACCCCTCCCTACGGTCGGGGTGACAAGTTTTCTAAGAAGGATTGTCTTCCCGAAGAGCTGCGAGTGATAATAGCGACCGGTTTTTCTACTACTCTAAGATGTATAATTCGACCCTCCCTGCGGTCGGGGTGATAAATGTTCATATCGCTTTTGGCTATAAAACCTTCCTGTTGTTTTTATCCCTGCAACCCTGTAAAGGGGCTGTTTTTTCACCCTGACGAAAGGCTGTTTTGTCGCGCTGATGAAGGGCTGTTTTGTCATCCTGACGAAGGAAGGATTGGCGCAACCTACAAGATTACGCACTTGAATTCCGGAGTTTACCCTGAGTTATCGAAGGGAAGGAGGAATCTGGCTGTTCACCACAGCCCGGTTTCATCGTGAATCCAACAAAATACAAGACTCCTCCTGCGTCGGAATATATGTACTAAGGATACCTGTTGATCTTCATTCATTAACAATATTCTATTTTTACAAACAGTCACGATTTTAATGTTCAAAGACCCCCGATATAAAGGCATTTTCTTCATGCTCCTGGCGGCGCTGGGCTTTTCCATTATGGGCGGGGCGGCCAAGGCACTGAAAGGAAGTTTCAGCGCCGGGCAATTGGTGCTTTACCGTAACGGCATCGGCCTCTTGTTTTTATTACCCGGCCTTTTTATAAAACCGCCTGTACAAGAGGGCGGGAAACTGCTCCGCCTGGTTTTCCGGGGTTGTATGGGAGCTACGGCTTTATATACCTTGTTGTACTGTATCCTGCATATTCCGTTGGGTACAGCCATGAGTTATAACCTCACGTCCACCTTGTTTATCGCGGTCTTTTCCTGGATGGTTTTTGGGGAACACCATGGAAAGGGTGTGGCATTCGCGGTAATCCTTGGTTTTGCCGGTATGCTGCTGATCTATAAACCCGTGATGCACCTGCCCTGGTACTATCATCTGGCCGGTTTGATTTCCGGTATCAGTTCGGCAATTGCTTATATGACTGTCAACCGGCTGGCGAAGTTTTATGACCCGCGGATCATTGTGCTTTCCTTTCTCTCCGCCGGTTTTATCATACCCATCATTACCATGGTGCTGCATTATGGTTTTGGCTTACAGGCTGATGGTTTGTTCATCATTGATTTCCGTGCACCGCAGGGTATTGAATGGGGCTGGGTCTTGTTGATGGGCATCTCGGCGTTGCTTGGTCAGTATTTTGTTACACGCTCTTTTGGTGCAGACAAGGCCGGGATCGTATCGGTATTTGGTTATGCCAATATCATTTATTCCGTGTTCATCGGCCTGCTGCTGAATGATCCATTCCCCGACTGGTTCAGCTGGGCCGGCATTTTCTGTATCATCGGTAGTGGTGTAATTATTGCCCTGAAGAAAGGAAAACAAAAGACCGTCGCCTGATCTTTCTTTATTATTTTAGGATCAAATTGACGCCATGTTAAAAAAGATCTTCTTCTCCCTTCTTTTTTTCAGCAGTCTGCAATTATCCGCACAGGTGTTATCCCTGCGTGAGCAGGCCCGTGTAGTGGATGAATTAATGGGGGACCGGCTGAATAACCTGTTGCCTTCATTAATGGAAAAAAACAAGGTGGACATGTGGGTCCTGATCAGCCGCGAATACAATGAGGACCCGGTATTGAAAACGATGTTGCCGGCGGAATGGCTGTTCGCCAGGCGAAGAACGATCCTTGTTTTTTATAATAACCCGGCCAAAAAGCAATTGGAGAAACTGGCCATTGCCCGATACAATGTAGGCGAACATATCAAAGCTGCCTGGGACATGAAGCAATTTCCCGACCAGTGGGAAGCACTGATTGACCTGATCCGTTCGCGTAACCCGCAACAGATCGCGGTGAATATGTCGAAAAATTATGGACATGCCGACGGACTTGACCATACGGAGTATACCGAATTCATGGAAAAACTGCCTGCTGCCTTTAAATCCAAGGTAGTATCCGCAGAAACCCTGGCAGTGAACTGGCTGGAAACCCGCACCGAACGTGAAATGCAAATTTATCCGCAGCTGGTGGCCATGACCCATAAAATCATCGAAGTGGGTTTTTCAGAAAAAATAATCACACCCGGAATTACCACCACCGATGATTTGGTCTGGTGGTTTCGTCAGAAAATCCGCGACCTAGGTCTCGAGACCTGGTTCCACACTTCGGTGGCTATACAGCGCAGTGATAGTATGAGTTTTGAACACCTCCGCAGTTTTTCCAACCGGCCCAAAGACGAAGTGATCATTCCCGGCGATTTATTACATGTGGATATCGGCATCACATACCTGCGGCTGAATACCGATTGTCAGCAGCACGCCTATATTCTTAAACCGGGGGAGACCGGTCTCCCGCCGGCCTTGCAACAGGCTTTTGAAAAAGCAAACCGGCTGCAGGATATCCTGACTTCGAATTTTGTGAAAGGACGGACCGGCAACCAGATCCTGAGCGCTTCACTCGCGCAGGCAAAAAGCGAAGGCATCAAAGCCAGCATTTATACCCATCCCCTCGGTTTTCATGGCCATGCGGCCGGACCCACGATTGGTATGTGGGACCAGCAGGGGGGAGTACCCGGCAGTGGCGATTTTCCTCTGAACTATAATACCGCCTATTCCATCGAACTCAACGCCGCCACTTTTATTCCCGAATGGAAAAAAGAAATCCGCATCATGCTCGAAGAAGATGGCTACTATGATGCGACCGGATTCCGCTATATCGGCGGCCGGCAGAAGGCTGTGTACCTGGTTAATCGGCCGAAAGGATGAGCAATGAACAATGAGTAATGAGTAAAACGGGAAGCCGCCGAAAGCTCCGTAACAGCCTGAAAGCGGGTCGTGTGTAATATATCCACCCTTCCCCCTTTCAGAAGGCCTCCTTCCTATTAGTGTTTGCCCCCCGTACTCATTACTGATTACTCATTACTCATTCCCTTCTTCTATAAAAAAATTTGGAAATAATATTCCTCATCGTATATTTGCGATATAAGATTAATCTATGGCCTTTCATAAGAAAGAAGAATTTACCCAGAAAGAACAGGATCTCGCGGCCTTCGCCAAAGCGATGAGCCACCCTGCCCGGATCGCGATCCTTAAAATTCTGGCACAACGGAATGAATGTATCTGCGGAGAGATCGTGGATGTGCTGCCCCTGGCCCAAAGCACCGTTTCCCAGCACCTGAAAGAATTAAAAAACGCCGGCCTGATCAACGGTACCGTGGAAGGTCCGCGCAGCTGCTATTGCATCAACTGGAAAGCCTTTGAAAAATTCAGCAGTGAGTTCAATATTCTTTTTAATCATTTGAAAGTGAAGAACGAGAAAGCGTGTTGTTAGTTATTGTCACCCTTCTATACGTCCCGCATGCTTCGGCAAGCTCAGCATGACAAGGACATTCCGCTTCGAATGTAGAAAAACAGGCCGGGCATCAAAGAATAGAAAAGACCTATAAAGTAACCAATAAGAAACGAGAAGTTCGTGTCATCCTGAGTAGCCGCAACCAAGAATTCCAAGGCGGTAGAAAATTGTTCAACGGCGTATCGAAGGAAGACGAAAACAAAAAAATATTATTTACTTATAAATACCTCATCATGACAACCGATGAACAACTCAAAGAAATCGTCAAACAGAAATACAGCGAAATCGCCCTGCAGGACAAGGAAACCAACCAGTCCTCCTGTTGCGGATCGGGCTGTTGCTCCACCGAAGTGTATAATATCATGAGTGATGATTATACCGAACTGGAAGGCTATAACCCGGATGCGGACCTGGGACTGGGCTGTGGTTTACCTACACAATTTGCAAAAATAAAAGCCGGTGATACCGTGATCGACCTCGGCAGCGGGGCGGGCAATGATTGTTTTATCGCCCGCGCCGAAACCGGCGAGAGTGGCAAAGTGATCGGTATTGATTTTACGCCGGCAATGATCGACAAAGCCAGGGTCAATGCTGAGAAAAGAGGATTTCATAATGTGGAATTCCGCCAGGGCGATATTGAAAAAATGCCGGTGACCTCCAATGTAGCCGATGTGATCGTGAGTAACTGCGTGTTGAACCTCGTCCCCAACAAAGACGGTGTGATCAGCGAAATCTACCGCGTACTGAAACCCGGTGGTCACTTCAGCATCTCCGATGTGGTATTGATGGGCGAATTGCCCGAAGCTTTACAGAAAGACGCGGAAATGTATGCAGGCTGTGTGGCCGGCGCTATTCAGAAACAGGATTATCTCGGACTGATTGAAAAGAATGGTTTTAAAAATATCACCGTTCAGAAAGAAAAGCCGATCGTGATCCCCGACGATATCCTAAACAACTATCTCGGCACGAAAGAACTGGAAGATTTTAAAGCGGGTAAGACGGGGATCTACTCCGTAACAGTTTACGCTGAAAAACCAGTGGAATGTTGCACTCCGGGAGGTGGATGTTGTTAAGAAAAATTATTGGAGCCGCTCATAGTTGTGGGTGTCTAATTATAGATTATTGATTATTGAGGTCGTTTAAAAGCGGAAAGAGCCTGCAATTTGATTATTAAATAATTAATGAGAGAAAATCAGCTATCATAAACGACCCCAATAATCAATAATTTTCTTTAAGACTTTTTCCGCTTTAAACGACCCCAATAATTAATAATCTACTTTAACGCTCTTCCTGCTTTAAACGACCCAAATAATCAATAATAGTCTTTACCCCTTTTTCTACTAATAAAAACCCTCTCTGCTTTGAAGAAACTCTCCTTCCTCGATCGTTACCTCACCCTCTGGATCTTCCTGGCTATGGGAGCGGGAGTGGCCATTGGGTATTTTTTTCCCTCCGCCGAGGGCTTTATCAACTCCTTCCAATCCGGCAGCACCAATATTCCGATTGCCATTGGCCTTGTACTAATGATGTATCCACCCCTGGCAAAAGTGAAGTATGAGGAATTACCAAAAGTCTTTGCCAATAAAAAAATTCTGGGTCTCTCCCTGATCCAGAACTGGATCGTGGGACCCATCCTGATGTTTTTATTGGCGGTTGTTTTTCTCCGGGATCATCCTGGCTATATGACCGGACTGATCCTGATCGGGATCGCCCGCTGTATCGCGATGGTGATTGTATGGAACGATCTCGCCGGAGGCGACCGGCTATATGCCGCCGGACTGGTAGCTTTCAACAGTATTTTCCAGGTACTCTTTTATAGTCTGTATGCCTGGATCTTTATCACCAAACTCCCTCCCTTACTCGGACTGAAAGGATATGAAGTCAATATTACCATCGGTGATGTGGCGCAAAGTGTATTTATCTATCTCGGTATTCCCTTCCTGGCCGGATTGGTTTCCCGTTATGTATTAATCAAATGGAAAGGCGAAGACTGGTTCAATAACCGCTACCTCCCGGCCATCAGCCCGATCACACTGATTGCTTTATTATTCACCATCCTGGTAATGTTCAGCCTGAAGGGAAAACTGATCGTTCAGATTCCCGGAGATGTATTACTGATTGCCATCCCGCTCAGCATCTATTTTGCCATCATGTTTTTCTCGGCCTTCTTTCTGTCGAAAAAAGCAGGAACCGATTATCCGAAATCCGTTTCCCTGGCATTTACCGCCGCGGGTAATAATTTTGAACTGGGAATCGCCGTCGCTATTTCGGTTTTCGGTATTGCCTCACCGGCTGCTTTTGCCGCGGTGATCGGTCCGCTGATCGAAGTACCCGTACTGATCTTACTCGTACGCTTTGCTCTCGCTCAACAACATAAATTTAAATCAACGAAAGCATGAAGAAGAAACTTCTCTTTGTTTGTATCGAAAACAGTAACCGCAGCCAGATGAGTCAGGCTTTTGCAAAGATCCTCGGTGGTGATCAGGTGGAAGCTTATAGTGCGGGATCCAAACCATCCGGTATCGTAAACCCCAAAGCGATTGCGGCGATGAAAGAACTGGGTTATGATCTCAGCACACATGACAGCAAGAGCCTCGACGAAGTAAAAGCCTTTGCGCCCTTTGATGTGGTGGTGACGATGGGTTGTGGGGATGCGTGTCCCTGGATGCCGGCGAAACGCTTTGTGGACTGGCAGATCCCTGATCCCAAACATATGGAACCGGCCGAATTCAATCAGGTGCGTGATTTTATCCGGGATAAAATTGCCAGTCTGTTGATTGAGCTGGCGGATTAATTTAAATATTGCCTGGGAATCGGGTTATCGGTTGATTCTCCCTGCCAGAATACAGTGAGAATCCACCAGCGCTTCCCATCAAACCATAATTGTATGCTATTGATGCCCCGCATAAACGGTTTTTCATCATTTAGTGTTCTCCTTGATTCATACGTGCTGAAAATTTGGACCACGCTGCCGTATTGATCCGTTTTCCGGCTGATTTCCTTTTCAAAAAAACCATCTTTCTCCAGCGAGGGTCCGGCTGTTTTTATATAGTCCTCCAGCGTCATTACCCGCTTACCCATCATTCCATCGGGCTTCTTGCCGGTGGCCACCAGTTTGGCTTCAGGCAAAAACAGGGTCCGCATCCGGTCCCAGTTACGGGTTTGTCCCGCCGGACCGGAGATCACCGAATATAGGGCTGCAATAATAGCCTCCTGGCTTTCCACATCTTTCGTTTCGGCCGGAATGCTGTCAGTAATTACACGAGTGTTGGCGGGTGTTTGTATAAACAGGAATAGGAGTAAAAGGCTAATAATGGGGCGCATCAGCTGATTTTTATGACAATTTACAGCCTTAATGGCTGAATTCAGGTCCGTTCATCAAATGCCGGACTTCTTTATTTACTTTGCCGGAGAAATGCCACTAACTGATAAACCGGTTTTATCCGGGAAGCTCTATACGTTTCTTTTTCTACTGCTGGGAGGGGTCTATGTTGCGGGTTTGTTTGTCCCGCTGATGGATAACGACTCTGCCCATCATGCCAATATCGCCCTGCATATGTACCTGACCGGGGATTATGTAAACCTGGTGGACAAGGGCAGCGACTACCTGGATAAACCGCATCTGCATTTCTGGCTGGCCGCCTGGAGTTTTAAAATTTTTGGCGTAACCGGCTTTGCTTATAAACTTCCTTCTTTTCTCCTGACTATCCTGGGTGTGTATTCTGTATACCGGTTGGGCAAATCGCTGTACAATACAGAAACAGGTCGCCTGGCTGCCCTGATTATGGCTTCGGCTGTTTCCTTTATTCTGGCCAATAATGATGTGCGGATGGATGCCATCCTCACCGCTATGATTGCTTTTGCCGCCTGGCAATTAACGGATCTGCTCCTGCACAACCGGTGGATCCATGTGCTGGGTGCCGCAGCGGGACTGGCCCTGGCATTTTCCACCAAGGGGGCTATCGGGGTGCTGATGCCGGGATTATTTGTGCTGTTGCTGGCTATTAGCCGCCGGCAGCTGCGATCACTTTTCTCCCTGAAATGGTTGGCGCTTATATTATTGTTTGTTGCCGGTATCAGCCCGGTACTTTATTGTTATTACCTGCAGTTTAACCTGCACCCGGAAAAATTAGTCCGCGGAAAAGATCATATTGACGGGGTTCGTTTTATTTTATTCAACCAGAGTACGGAACGGTATACCGGTGTGATGGGTGATACCCTGAAACAGGACTATTTCTTTTTTATACATACATTCCTATGGGCCTTTGCTCCCTGGTCCTTCCTTTCTTTTTATGTTTTTTACAAAATAGTAAGAGGAATAAAAGAACAAAAAACAGAAATCGCCAGTGCCCTGGTATTCATTTTCTTTATAGGGCTGGTCAGTTTCTCCGGTTTTAAACTGCCCCATTACCTGAACAGTGGTTTTCCTTTTGCTGCAGTGTTTACAGCGGGTTTCCTGCTGCGATCTGCAAATAATCTTTTACTGGTAAAAAGAATCTACCAGTTACAACTGATCCTGACTTTATTAATATTACTGGCCGTAGCCATCCTGAATTTCTGGTCCTTCCAGGTCAATAGTTATTTCATTCTTACAGGAGTCATTCTGTTGTTAAGTGTGTATTTCCATTTTATCCGCAGCAGCCTGATGCATACCCTGGCGAAATCCATCAGCCTTTCTGTAACAGCCTTGGTATTGTCTTTCTTTTTACTGAATACTAATTTTTACCCGCAGGTGCTGAATTACCAGGGAGGAAACAAGCTGGCCGCAGCCATAAAAGGAAAAGCAGATCCAAGGGATATTTATTTCTGGGAAGGAAGCAACAGCGCTTCGTTTGATTTTTATACAAAAACATTACGCAAAGGCTATCTGGGCCGGGAAGGGAAAGCCGGAAAAAAAGTATGGCTCGTGTATTACCCGAAAGATACCCTGGCGATCAAAGAAAAAGGAATAAAGCTGGCGAATACGATCCGCATTAAAGATTATGAAATCACTAAAATGGATGCAGCCTTCCTGAATCCGGGAAAAAGAGATAGTGTCTGCTCGGTAATCATGATGTCCGAAATTCTCCCCTGATCTTACTGGCAGTTTTTCTTAATCAATTCATTTACTTCAGGACCATATTGTTTTTCAAACTGCAGCTCCCTGGCCTTCTGCAGGTCCTTACAGGCTTCCTCTTTTTTATCAAGGGCAATGTAGACCAACGCCCTGTTCTTGTAAGCATAGGCATTGGTGGCGTACAGAATAATGGATTTATCGATATCCTCCAGCGCACCCGCCAGGTTATTTAATTTATAGCGGGTATAACCGCGGTTATTGAGCGTGAGGGGTTCATCTTTATCCAGTTCAAGTGCTTTATTAAAGTAAACCAGCGCTTCCTCATACCGCCCCATCTGGGTGTATTGAAATCCGATATTCACATAAGGACCTACAAAATTACTATCCAGCGCAATGGCTTTTTTAAGATACATTATACCTTCTTCCCGGCGGTCCAGTTCATCGAGCACGGTACCAAGGTTATTCAGTACAGAAATATCGGTGGTATCATAACTGTAAGCCCGGTAAAAGTCTTCATATGCTCCTTTGAAATCCCTTTTTTGTTCTTTGGCACTGCCCCGGTTAATAAAACAGCCAAGCAGGAATTTTTCATCCGAGGTCCGTTCAATAGCCCGGGTATTATCCGCAATGGCCTCATCGGTATAATTCAGTACATACATCAGGTTAGCCCGGTAATGATAGGCTAAGGCTGAATCGGGTTCCAGGGCTATGGCTCTTGAAAAATCATCAAAACAAAGCTGGAATTCCTTTAATTCAAAATAAGCAGTACCCCGGCCGGTAAAGACATCATACTTTGTGGAATCTTTTTTAAAGGCTTTATTGTACGTATCGAGGGCTTCGGTAAACTTCTTTTCTCCCAGTAACTGCTGACCCCGGGTGATCAGTTCTTTGACTGACTGACCGGCAGCGGTCAGGCCAATAAAAAAGGAAAGTAAAAAAAGGAGTTTTTTCATAGCGGAGCATTAGCGTTAAAGCCCGGCCTGGCTGCTGATTTCCAGCATTCGTTTAATTGGCTTCAATGCGGCCAGCCTTAATTCTTCGTCCATATTGATTTCCGGCAACTCATACTTCATACAGAGATATAATTTCTCGAGCGTATTCAGTTTCATATGCGGGCAATCATTACATGCACAGTTATTGGTGGGGGGAGCCGGAATAAAGGTCTTTTGAGAAGAAGCCTTCATCATCTGGTGAAGTATTCCCGTTTCGGTAGCCACGATATATTCCATGGCATCATCGGTCTCGGTATACTTCAACAAGCCCGTGGTGGAGCCAATATAATCGGCCAGGCGCAGTACGGGTTCCTCACATTCCGGATGGGCTATAAATTTTGCTTTTGGGTGACGGGTTTTCAGTTTAGTGATCTTCTCCAGGCTGAAAATTTCATGAACCATACAGGCTCCGTTCCAGAGGAGCATATTTCTTCCCGTGACTTTGTTGATATACGCCCCCAGGTTTTTATCCGGCGCAAAAATAATTTTCTGCTCTTTTGGAAAACTTTCCACGATCACCCGGGCATTGCTGCTGGTCACGATCACATCACTCAGGGCCTTGATTCCCGCGCTGCAGTTGATGTAGCTCACGACGATATGATCCGGGTGCTGCTCTTTGAATTTTTTGAAAAGGGGAGGTGGGCAGCTGTCACTCAGGGAACATCCGGCTTTAAAATCCGGAATCACCACTTTTTTGCCCGGGTTGAGGATCTTGGCCGTTTCCGCCATGAAATGTACGCCGGCAAAAACGATCATGTCGGCATTGGTCTTTTCCGCCTGTTGAGCAAGTCCGAGACTGTCGCCGATATAATCCGCCACATCCTGGATATCCGGTTCCTGGTAGTAGTGCGCCAGGAGCACCGCATTTTTTTCTTTTTTGAGTTTTTCGATTTCTGCAAACAAATCCAGGGAAGGATCCAGCTCGATATCGAGAAATCCCGTTTTTTCAACATTGGCAATCGCGGTGTCCGTTAAAACTGTGTTCATGAGACTTTCGGTTTTGTTTGTTCGATCAGGGTGCAATATTCCACCAGCCCGTGCAATTTTTCAAAACAAAATTTTTTAACCTGGCGATTAATACAATAATAGTATTAATATATTTTTATAAAAAAGAGTATATTATTATTACAGCTGTGGATTCGTGGAAAACTCGTTTGTTTTATTGGATACAAATTTACAATTTCCCTGTTATACACATTTGAGTTACGGTAATTCACAATGCCGGATTCAGTACTGGCGCGGTTCTGACACAGATTTCCACATACTTGTGCATTATTTTAGGCGTAAAACTATCCGGATCCTTTTTAAATTTTATCTGTGGATAGTTGTAGAACAAATGTGCATTTATGGACATCGTTTCAGATCCGGTAAGCCAGGTGTGAATTTTAAAGCCATTCGTCCCCTTTCCTGTTAACGTTCCACAGCCGGTTATGCACATAATTTTTCACCCATGCACAGTGCGATGTGGAGAAAATTCCGGTTATCCTGCATACCTGGATCATCCGGAAGCACCCAATTATTTTCAATTGTGCAAAAATCAGTCCCGTTTACTAATTCGATGAGCGGAATTTCCCGTATGAATGAATGAACTAATTTTACTTCTTTAAATATATTAACGATGAAATCCATAAAACGAAGTCTTGTCGCCTTTTTGCTTTTCCTGGTTATTACTGCCCGTGCCGATGAAGGTATGTGGCTTCCCTTATTTCTCCAGCAACTGAACGAAAAGCAGATGAAATCCATGGGGATGAAGATATCCGCCAGTGATATATATAATATTAACAAAGGAAGTCTGAAAGATGCCATTGTGAGTTTTGGCGGTTTTTGTACCGGGGAAGTGATTTCGGAGCAGGGATTGGTACTAACCAACCACCATTGCGGCTTTGATGCCATCCAGAACCACTCTACCCTGGATCGTAATTATATAAGGGATGGTTTCTGGGCCCGTAATAAGGGGGAGGAAATCCCGAATCCCGGGCTGTTTGTAACCTTTATTGTGCGGATTGAAGAAGTAACGAAATCTGCTCTTGAGGGAGTAAAACCTACAATGACCGAACAGGAACGTCAATCAACCATTGATAAAAATATAGCCGCTTTACGCTCCGGGGTGAAGAAAGAAGCGTACCAGGACTATTTTGTCCGGTCATTTTTTGAAGGAAACCAGTATTTCATGTTTGTTACTGAGACGTATAAGGATGTCCGTCTTGTAGGAGCACCGCCATCCGCCATCGGTAATTTTGGAAAGGATACTGATAACTGGATGTGGCCCCGGCATACCGGTGATTTTTCCATGTTCCGGATTTATGCCGGTAAGGATAATAAACCCGCAGAATTTTCAGAGAATAATGTGCCTTACAAGCCTAAAAAAGCCCTTTCTATCTCCCTGGATGGCATGAAAGAAGGCGATTTTACGCTTGTCTTCGGTTTTCCCGGCCGTACCACCCAATACCTGCATTCTGCCGCAGTGGAGCAGATTGTACAGGTAAATGACCCGGCTAAAATTGCGATCCGTGACAAAGCCCTTGGCGTGATTGATGGGTTTATGCGTCGGGATGAGCAGATCAAGATTCAATATGCCGCAAAATATGCCAGTATCAGTAACTCCTGGAAGAAATGGCAGGGGGAAGTACTGGGTTTGACCAGTACCAATGCGGTAGCAAAGAAAAAGGCCAATGAAGCTGAATTTCAGAAAAGAGTCAATGCCAATCCAGCCTTTAAAGAACAGTATGGCACCCTGCTCGGTGATCTTGAATCTGCCTACCAGGAACTGAATAAATATGGGCTGGCCAGGGATTATTATACAGAAACTCTCAGCCGCATTGAAGCTTTTGCCATTGGTTCCAGAATAAACAGCCTGGCCGGCATCAAACAAAAAAACGGGGATAAAGCATTTAAGGATGCAGTACCCAAGACCATCGAAATATTGGGCGAACTCTATAAAGAATATAGTCCAACGGTGGATAAGAAACTCTTTGAAGTGCTGATGGAGAAATTTACCAAAGATCAGCCGGAAGAGTTCCTGGCGCCGGAACTGGTTACACTCACCAAGACCTACCAATCCGATTTTGCAAAAATGGCGGATGATTTTTACAGCAATGTCGACCTGCTGAATAACGGGGCTAAAGTATTGGCTAACCTGCAGGCAAATCCGGATCTGGTGCTGATGGCTAATGACCTGAATAAGGCTAACCAGTTGCTTTTACAGTTGAACAGCCACTATGCATCCAGTGTAACGAAGAAGTTGAGTGGTATTCAGGCCCGGGTCAACCAATTGCAGCGTACCTATATGAAGGCCCAGATGGAGGTGATGAAGGAAAAGAAATTCTATCCCGATGCCAACAGCACCCTCCGGGTTACTTATGGGAATGTAAAGGGATATCAGCCGAGAGATGCCGTGAAATTTGATTTCTACACTTATCTGGATGGGGTTATGGATAAATACAAACCAGGAGATTATGAATTTGATGTACCAGAAAAACTCCGGATCTTATATAAAAACAAAGATTTTGGCCAATATGGTAAAAACGGTAAAATGCCGGTTTGCTTTATCGCGATGAACCACACTACTGGTGGAAATTCCGGAAGCCCGGCCCTGGATGCCAACGGTAACCTGGTAGGTCTCAATTTTGACCGCGCCTGGGAGGGTACGATGAGTGATATCAACTACGACCCCAGTATTTGCCGGAATATTATGGTAGATATTCGTTATGTGTTGTTTATCGTCGACAAATACGCAGGAGCCGGTCACCTGGTCCAGGAAATGAAACTGGTCAGGGCTGGGAAAAAATAGAAACAGGCAAATGGGTTTCCCTTTAAAACGGGCTGATTCGCTAAAAACGGGTCAGCCCGTTTTATTTGCCCGAAATCAGCCCCCATACCCGTTTTTTCGTCTACTTTCACCTCCAAAACGGTAGCACTTTTTATAGATTTTCCACAGTTTTTCCCCTATTTTTGCCATCCTTAAAAAAATCAGTAATAATATATTATGTCTATTATCCAGGATATCCGAGACAAGTACGCCAAACTTACTGTAGTGTTGATCGCACTGGCCCTGGTAGGGTTCATTCTGACCGATTATTTTGCCGGTAAATCAAGGGGCATGGTGGGTGGTCCATCGAATACCGTTGGTGTCGTAAATGGCAAAAAAATTCTGTTTGATGATTTCAGTAAAAAAGTAACGCAGGCAGAAGAGAGTATGAAAGCACAGGGCTATCCGGCTGCTGCTGCCAGTCAGCAGGCATTGGATCAGGCCTGGACACAGGAGATCAACCAGGCCTTACTGAGTGATGAGTTTGAAAGACTCGGAATTGAAGTAGGTAAAAAAGAACTGGGTGATATCTTATACGGACAAAATGCACCGCAGGATATCAAACAACAGTTTACCGATGAAAAAACCGGCATGTTCAACCCGGTGCTGGCCAAACAAAATATTGATCAGAAACTGAAAAAAGGAACAGAAGAAGAAAAGGCAAATATCAATGCCTATATCGGACAGCTGATCAACCTGCGCATGGCTGATAAATATTTCTCCCTGATGACAGGTACGACCAATTACCCCAAGTGGATGATTGAAAAACAAAATGCGGATAACGCACAGATGGCCCGTATTTCATTGGTAAGAGAAACCTATGCCAGTGTTCCTGACAGCAGTATTAAAGTAGAAGACAGCGAGATCGATGCTTTTGTAAGTAAGAATAAAAGCCTGTTCAAGCAAAATGAAAGCCGCAGCATCAGTTTTGTAAGTTTCAGTGCTGAGCCGAATGCCAAAGACAGTGCGGCCACCCTGAACAGTGTGCTGACACTTCGTGATCGTTTCTCTGCAACCGATAGTATTGCTCAATATCTTGCCGGAGAAGGAGCTCAGTATTTTGACGGGTATGTAAGTGGCAATGCCATTCAGATTCCCGTTAAGGATTCTATTTTAAAATTACCGGTAGGTGGTGTGTTTGGTCCTTACCTTGATGGAAACAGTTATGTGTTAGCCAGGATGATAGGTATGAGAGTATTACCTGATTCCATTAAATGCCGCCACGTATTGGTCAGCAACAATCCCCAGCAAGGTGGTGTGGATGACAGTACCGCTTCCCGCAGAATCGACAGCGTTAAATTAGCGATTAACAGTGGCGCCAACTGGGACTCCATGGTACAGAAATACAATCCGGTAAGTGACGGAAGCCGCCAGAACAAAGGCGAAATGACCTTCTCTTCCACACAGATCCAGGACGTGAACTTTGCCAAAGAATTTGCCCAGTTCATTTTATTTGATGGTAAAGTGGGTGAACGCAAAGTGGTGAAGACTTCATTTGGTTATCATTTTATCGAGATCATGTCTGCGATCAAACCGTCTACGCACTACAAAGTTGCCTACCTGCCCAAAGAAATCATTGCCAGCCAGGAAACAGATAATGCGGCCCTGAATGAAGCCAATTCGTTTGCAGGCGAAAGTACTGACATCAAAAGCTTTGATGATAATTATGAAAAGAAACTGAAAACAAAAGGATTCCAGAAAGGAATTGCTACGGATATCGCCCGTTCCAGTTCTTCTATCCGTGGACTGGAAAGCGCTTCCCGTTCTTTTGTAAAAGATATTTATGACGCGAAAAGAGGGGAAGTCCTGAAGCCGGTTCGTGTGGATAACAGCTATGTGGTTGCTGTAGTTACAGAAGCCCTCGAAGAAGGTACCATGAGTACTACCCGTGCCCGTGCTGCCGGTGCAGAATCAGAAGTACGTACCAAAAAGAAAGGGGAACTCCTGAAAAAGAAAATCGGTACAGTTACAACACTGGAAGACGCTATTGCTAAACTGGGTGGAGTCAAAATGATTGAACCCGTGGATAGCCTCCGGATGACTGGTGGTTCTGCTATTTCTTACGAGCCCAAAGTGATTGGTGCCGCTTTCAATCCTTCCAATAAAGGAAAAGTGGTTCCTGAAGTGATTGTTGGAAAACAAGGGGTGTACGTGGTTCGTGTGGAAGATCAAACTGCAACAGCTGTGGCAGCAGAAGACATTAATGCTGTGCGCAATGCCCGTTACCTGCAGGCCAAGCAAAGCATGGGTAACCAGTATAGCCCGAACAATCCGCTTTCTATCCTGCGAAATGCAGCAGATATTAAGGATAAACGTTCTGAGCGCTACTAAGAAAACTCAATAACTTATAATGAAACCCCGGAGGCCTAACTTCCGGGGTTTTTTGTTTTCCAAAACTCGCAACCATCCGGTCCGGCAATTTGTTATTTTTACATATCCAAAGCACATGAGCGAACCTTTTGTAAATAAAGTGGCCGATAGCGGACTGATCACCCTGGATCTCGAGAAATGGTATCCGAGGGAGGAGACTGCCGTATTTGATCTGAAGGACCACCTGTTTATGGGCATGATCCTGAAAGAAAAGGATTTCCGGGAAGCGCTGAAAGCGATGGACTGGACGGCTTATCAGGGCAAAAATGTGGCGCTTACCTGTAGTGTAGATGCCATCATTCCTGTTTGGGCCTATATGCTGGTTGCGGCGAATCTGCAGCCCTTTGCCAAAGAAATTGTGATGGGGGAGGAGAAGGAATTACATAAAACTATTTTCCTGAAAAATCTTTCCAAAATTGATGTGCAGGAATTCGAGGATAAACGCGTGGTGATTAAAGGCTGTGGCGAAACGCCCATCGCGGATTATGTCTATATGGAGATCACTAAACTCCTTCGCCCCGTTGCTAAAAGCATCATGTATGGCGAGCCCTGCAGTACGGTGCCGGTGTTTAAAAAACCGGCCACAGCAAAGACAGATTAAATCTTTTTTATTCTTCCTTCTAATAAGGGTTGATATTCTTTATATTGCTTCAGGTAACTGATCATTGATTGTACAATCTCCTGGGTGGTTTTTTTCCTGGTCAGGGCTTTCTTAAAAGCTACGAACCCATCTCCTCCATCAGACAGAAAATTGGAAGTAAGTACTTTATAGGTTTTATCCCGATCGATATCCATACCATTCAGTTTACAGCTTATAATACGGGAACCAACCGGTTTGTTTTCATCACATTGAATTTCAACTCCTTTTGATACCTGTAATATACCATTCGTAAGTCCGGCACCATGTTCAAATAGTTCATATAAATCAACCCCCCTGATTTCTAACTGATGTATGGTATTTGGAAAAGGAAAAGCAGAGATAATGTTTCCAACCGTTACAGTACCTGCATCGATATCCTGACGCAAGCCCCCACTGTTTGTTACAGCCATATCATAACCGGGATAAGTATACAAGATGGCATCCGCAACCATATTACCCATGACTGATTCTTCACCATAAGAACGGGTAAGCGACACGGGTATAGTAGTTACTTTTTCGTCCGTGATCTGTTTTACTTTTTGTTTCCAATCAGCTATCACCCTGGCTGTTGCCGTATCATCGGCTACTTCGTCATCATACAGGTAATTAAGGGTGTTGTTATGGGCAGTGATTTTATCCTTCAGGGGGTTATAACTTATTTCAAGTTTTCCCAGTTCGGTACCTAAAGCATCCGTAGAAACAATTATCGTTCCGTTCGAAAGCAAGGCTTGCGGGGTACCCTGGTGGGCATGACCGGTAATCATAATATCTATACCAGGTATAGTGGCGGCAAGATCAATATCCCTTTGCAGGTTACGGGCTACATCTGTATTTCCTGTGGAGGATTGACGACCAGGTATTCCCTGATGAACCAACAGGATAACGAGATCTGCTTTTTTGCGCAGCTCTTTTATATATTTTCTTAAATATTTCTCCTCATCCCGGGTTTCCACCCCCTGGATCATTTCATCGGCTATAGTATCATAGAAAGCAAATTGACCATGGAGACCAATAACTCCGATGCGAATACCATTCATCTGAATAATGGTATAGGGATTATTCCAGAGCAATTTTTTCTTTCCTTTGAGAAAGATATTCCCGTTAAGTACCGGAAACCGGGCTTTACGCAGTTGATCAGGTACATTCTCCCAGCCATGATCAAATTCATGATTTCCTATACAGGCGGCATCGATTGACAGGTAATTCATAACATTGATCACCGCCTCTCCCTTGGTCAATGAGCTGATAAAGGGACCGGTAAAAAAATCACCGGCATCAAAATAGAGCGTATTTGGATTGGCAGCTTTTTCCTGTTTTACCCGGGTGGCAATATTAGCAAAACCACCGACCAATCGGGTATTACTTATCCAGGGAACCCGGTGCGGGTCGAGATGGGCGTGGAGGTCATTGGTATATAGTATGGTAATCTTCTTAGCTGTATCAATGGAAACTCCTTCTTGCGCACGGGTTTGCAGCATCAGCAACAAGCCAATTATTACCACACTCACTTTATACATGGATTAGTATTTAATAAGTAACAACTAAGATTCCAATGCGGCATACGCGACTGCAATCATCGCCCCTACTTTTGCATTGTGTTTAATCAGCGCAATATTCGCTTCCAGGCTTTCTCCCTTAGTATGATCCGAGATATACTTTAACAGGAAGGGCGTGACTTCTTTTCCGGTGATTTTTTTCTCTTTGGCCGCGTTCAAAGCAATCTGTATATGAATCTCCATTTCATCACTCACGATTTCCCGGTCAGCTGGTACCGGATTGGCAATAAGGACCGTGCCCTCCAACCCCAATTTCCATTTGGTATACAGCAAAGAGGCAATTTCTTCCGGTGTATCCAGGCGCAGCGGAGAGTTAAAGCCGCTTTTCCGGGAATAGAAGCTGGGAAACTCATCTTGTCCGTATGTGACCACCGGAATTCCCTTTGTTTCGAGATATTCCAACGTGAGGCCAATATCCAGTATCGATTTAACACCGGCCGAAACAACGGCCACCGATGTATGACCCATTTCCGTCAGATCCGCGGAGATATCCATGCTGCTGGCGGCATCGCGATGTACACCACCAATTCCACCGGTTACAAATATCCTTATTCCCGCCAGGGAAGCAATCCGCATGGTGGCAGCAACGGTTGTGGCCCCGTATAGTTTTTTACTGAGTACATAGGGCATATCCCGGAGACTTACTTTCCATACATTTTCTGCCTGACCGAAATAGCGGATCTGTTCCTCCGTCAGACCGGCATAGCATTTTCCGTTGAAAATGGCAATGGTGGCTGGTATGGCCCCCGTTTCACGCACTGCCGCTTCAACAGCAAATGCGGTTTCCACATTTTTGGGATAAGGCATACCATGGGAAATTATGGTTGACTCCAGCGCTACAACAGGTTGTCCGTTAGTCAGCGCTTTTTGTACTTCGGGGTGTATTTCTAAATAGGGGTGCATCAGGAGGGGTAATATTCGTGAATAAGACGCAATAGTTTTTCCTGGTTCAGGTGGGTGGCAATGGCCCCGTTGACCTGCAGAATCTCAGCGGAGAGGGTATGGGCCAGTTTCAGGCAATCCATATCTTCCATATTCAGGTATTTGCCGAGTATGAATCCGGTAAGCGATCCATCTCCGGCACCGGTGCAATCACGTACCTCAATTGAAGGGGCGTGCAGGGTAATGGCTTTGTCTTTTTTATAAAGGGCTGAGCCCATTTTACCATTGTGCAGCCAGATATTATGCACCCCGTTATCGAGTAATTCTTCAATCTGCATCTGGGTCATGGTCGCCTGTTCAGAACAAAGTACCGGCAACTCATCTTCATTGGGCGTAACCATATATAAGCCACCCAGGTTTACATGACGGAACTTACGGGCCGGTGGTACGGATACGGGTTCAAGGATAAATGGTATCCCGGTTTGCTGGCTGAAACTCAACAGCCATTCTGCGGTATCCACACTGATATTCGCGTCAGCGAGAATATAAGAAGCGGTTTTCAGCAACTCTATATGTGCTGAAAGATGTTCTGGAGTAATCAGGTGATTGGCGGCATTGGTCAGGAAGGCAGAAAACAAGGAGCCATCCACATTCAGGATACCGGTGTATTTTCCGGTCAGGCCATCCTTGGTGATACTGGCATCCATTTTTACGCCGGCTTCATAACAGACCCGTTTGATCCATTCCCCATCGCTGTCATTTCCCACTACCGTGATGAGTTGTACCGGCACCCCGAGAATGGCAAGCTGATGAGCGATATTGCGGCTCACACCTCCGGCGGTTTTGGTAACGGTTGCATCATTAGTGGTGGACAGCAGCATTTCAGAAGTGGCGTGGAAGAGTTCGTCGACCAGGGCGGCGCCGATGCAGATGACGGGTTTTGACATGCTGCAAAAGTAATAGCAAAAGTTTACTCTTCTTTCTTCTTTACGATCAAATACCAGTCGTTTTCCAGGGCTAAGTATCCGTAGTCATAACAGTAATAATAACTGCGGCCGGTCTTGGTGGTATAGACATGGGTCTGGTAGCCAAAATGAAATCCCAGTCGCAATAGTTTATCCCGGTTAGCCCGGGCGGTTTCCATCCGGTCTGTAAGTACCGTAGCCAGGATGCGCCGGTTTTTCAACAAGGCATTATTGATATTCCGGATCACCGGACTATACCGGTTCCTGGATTTCTGTTCATTGTTATAATTGTTCCTGCAGTAATCGTTGCAGAACTTTTTATCGACCCGTCCCCGCAAGGGATTACCGCAGGAGTGACAGGTTCTTTTTTCAGTCTGAATGGATTCCATAATTGCTATTTTCTGGCAATCAAATTACTACAGACCGATCCGTGTGCAAACGTTTTTTACCCGTTTAGTTTCGGGAAGAAACGGGTAAAAACCGGTTAAGGGATCAGCGGGAAGCCATATTTGTCCCGTCATCCGGCGTGACGTCCCCGGTGATTGAAATAAATAAATACTTAACCGTCCCGGTGAAATACCCGGGGCACAAACTCAAAAACAATGTTCGCATTAAAAAACAAAGTGCAGCTGATTGGAAATCTGGGTAACACCCCCGAAATCAAAACGCTGGAGACCGGTAAGAAAATGGCCCGTTTTTCCGTGGCCACCAATGAGATCTACCGTAACGCCAAAGGTGAGAAAGTCACCGAAACCCAATGGCACAACCTCGTGGTATGGGGTAAAATGGCGGATATCGCCGAAAAGTACCTGGCCAAGGGCCGCGAAGTACTGATCGAAGGAAAGATCGTCAACCGGAGCTACAATGACAAGGAAGGACAGAAAAAGTACGTCACCGAAATCCAGGTGAACGAACTCCTCCTCCTGGGCGGCCGCTCCAACGAAGCGTAGAATTTAGCCACGAAATTGCACGAAAACACACAAAGTGTAAGTAGGTGATTTCGTGGCATTTTTATCAAATTATGACAGACATTTTATATAAAGAAGAAGTTTATACTATCATTGGATATTGTATGGAAGTGTGGAGAACCCTGGGATATGGTTTTTCAGAAGTAGTGTATAAAGACGCCATGGAACTGGAATTTATCGAACATAACATACCCTATCTTCGGGAAGAGGATTTGTTTGTTTTTTATAAAACCAATAAACTTAAACACCGGTTCAGATCTGATTTTACTATGTATAACAAAATCATTGTAGAAGTAAAGGCAAACGAGGTGGCGACATTCAGCGGGCATTTTGAACAAACTATTAATTACCTGAGGGCTTCTGATTTCAGATTAGGAGTCATTGTAAATTTTGGTAAAAAGCGCTTGGAATATAAGCGGATCATTGTTTGATTTTAATTCGTGTGTATTCGTGTTTTTTAGTGGCTAAATTTTTTGCCTGGCTTTAGCCAGACAAAACTTATTCCTGGCATATATATGAGTGGATTTAAAATAGATATATCTAATCAGTTTTTTATCCTGGCTGCCGATCTGATTAATCAGACGGACCGGACGATATTTCTTACCGGCAAAGCCGGTACGGGCAAGACGACTTTTCTGAAATATATCCGTGAGCATTGCACTAAACAAATGGCCATCGTGGCTCCCACCGGGGTGGCGGCCATCAATGCGGGTGGGGTAACCATCCATTCGTTTTTTCAATTGCCCCTTGCGCCGTTTGTACCCGTGGCCCGGGGACAGGGTTTTGCTCCGGCCGGACAGGAAATAAGCAATCCCCACAGCCTCGTCAGTCGCCTCCGGTTTAACGGCGACAAGAAGAAAGTAATCCAGCAAATGGAATTGCTCATTATTGATGAGATCAGTATGGTCAGGGCCGATATCCTGGATGCGATAGACACGGTGCTCCGGCATATACGCCGAAAGCCCCGCGAACGATTCGGTGGCGTACAACTATTATTTATCGGGGATATGTTTCAGCTGCCCCCGGTGGTCAAAGAACCGGAGTGGAGTCTGCTTTCACCCTATTATAATAGTCCCTACTTCTTTGACAGCCTGGTGTTGAAAGAAGCGCCCCCGCTTTACATAGAGTTCGACAAGATTTACCGGCAACGCGAAGCTGACTTTATCAGTCTGCTGAACCAGGTGCGAAACAATGAACTTAATCCCGAAGGAAAGGCCATCCTCGAAAGCCGGTTCCAACCCGGGTTCAGACGCAGCAAAGATGACGGCTATATCATCCTGACCACCCATAATGAACAGGCCCGGAATATTAATAACCAGCAATTGAATCAGCTGACCAGTCCGCTGGTGCAATATGAGGCAGAACTGGAGAATGATTTTCCACCCAATGCCTTTCCCGCCGAACAGACCCTGGTTCTTAAAGAAGGCGCCCAGGTGATGTTTATCCGTAATGATACGTCGGATAAAGGCAAGCGTTATTATAACGGGAAGATAGGAACGGTAACCCGGCTGGAAGAAGCCAAGATTTATGTACGCTGTGAAACTGATGGGGAGGAAATAGAAGTGATCCGGGATAAGTGGGAGAATATCCGGTATTCACTGGATAAGACCAGCCAGTCCATGAAAGAGGAACTGCTGGGATCCTTTACCCAGTTTCCCCTGAGACTCGCCTGGGCCATTACCATCCATAAAAGCCAGGGTCTCACCTTTGAAAAAGCCATTATAGATGCCGGTGAAGCGTTTGCTGCCGGGCAGGTATATGTGGCCCTTAGCCGTTGTACCAGTTTATCCGGGATGATCCTGAGAAGCAAAGTGCGGACCAACAGCTTATTCACTGACCCCCGTATTGTGGAATTTACCAGGCGCAGTGCCAGTTCTGATTTACTGCAAACAGAACTGAAGGCCTCCCGGCGTTCTTACCAATTGAAGATGCTGACCGCTGCCTTTAGTTTTGACCGGCAGGCCGGCGAGGTCATAGAGTTAAAAAAATTCATCCTTGATAATACCGGAAGCTTTACTAAAGAAGCCCGGGCCTGGACCGACGAGCTATTGGTCAAGTTGAATACATTACAAGACACCGCCCTCCGGTTTCATCAGTGGTTAGCAGGACAGTTTCAATCTGACTTGCCCCCTGAAGAAAACACGGTATTGCTGGAAAGACTTCAAAAGGCTTCGGAACATTTTACACAAGAAGCGGAGTCAGTGATTACATTTATTCAGCAACCGTCCATGGTTACCGATAGCCGTCAGCACTCAAAGGAGGTGAACGATTTACTGAAAGACCTGTTTGCCGGTTTATCGCTGGCTATTCATTTATATAAAGGATTTAACGGTAGCCTGGATACGGATACCTGGCACCAGCGACGCCGGAGTTTTATACTTCCCCATTTTTCTGTCAACGTGTATGCGGGTGTCAGTTCAGCAGTCACTGACAGTAGTACACACCCGGACCTATACCATGCATTAAAGAAACAACGCGATGCTTTCTGTGCACAGAAAGATCTCCCCGTTTATATGGTGGCTTCTGGTGTAACCCTGGGTGAAATGTGTCTTTACCTCCCCCATGATCTCCAGGAAATGCGAAAGATCAGCGGGATGGGAGAAGTCAGGACAGCCCAATACGGACAAGACTTCCTGGATATTATCCTGGACTATTGCCAGCAACATGAATTGGGGTCATTGATACACGCAAAAGGGGAGAAAAGAGAACGCAAGGCCAAAAAGGAAAAACCAATCAGGAAAGGGGATACTTATCTGGCTTCGCTGGAGTTGTTTAAGCAAGGTTTATCTCCGCAGGAAATTGCCGAATCCCGAAATCTTGCTTTATCTACGATTGAAGGGCACCTGACCCGTTTTGTGTCTTCCGGTGATATTGATATTGCTTCCCTGGTTGCACCCGGGAAATTGAGCCAGATTGAGGAAGTGCTTAACAAAGCAGAAGGTTATGCATTGGGACCACTCAAACAAGTACTGGGGGAAGAAGTAAGTTTCGGAGAAATCCGCTGGGTACTGGCCGCTAAAGGTCTGGATCGGGTGACCTCAACGGATTAACATCAGGGTTCCTTTTTTAGCTGATTTAGCTTGTCCGGGTAATATATACTCACAATACCAGGTATACAAAGCGTTCATCCCGGTCGTTTCTGACGGTCTTCCATCCCATTGTTCGAAGGGATTCTTACTGCTATATACCAATTGTCCCCAGCGATTGTAGATCCTTAGTTTATATTCTTTGGCTGCTGCCACACTTCCCATCGGATCAAACCGGTCATTCAAGCCATCTCCATTCGGTGTAAAAGCAGAGGGAAAGACCAGTTCACGACAGGAAGAATCAATCGTAACCACCCCGCTATCTGTTGCCGTACAGATATCCTGTCCGGTAACAATCACATTGTAAGTGCCGGTACCAAGGTTGGTAGCTACCGGAGTTTGCTGTACCGGGTTGGTATTCCAGGTATAATTGACAGGCGTTGTTCCGGCCCCTCTTACGGTAGCGATTAACGATCCTCCGGTGTTGGTTTCGCAGGCAGCCGATTTTACCTGCGCCACGTTCACATCCACAATAAGTATATCCCTGGTCGTGGTAGAATAGAGGTTACCCGGACCATCTACGGTCAGGGTAACGGTGTAGTTTCCGGGAAAGGCATAGGTATGCGTTGGGTTAGCGAGACCGGATGTGTTGTTACCGGAAGAAAGCGGGTCATCAAATTCCCATCGGAAACTGGTAGGACAAAATGCCGAAGTATTGGTAAACTGGATAGTCCGGTTGGCATTGCAGGTGAATGTAAAAGCCGCATCATTGGGAGGTGCCGCACTGATATTGATCGAATCCACCGCGAATCCATCATAATTATTACAGGTAGTACCTGCTCCGAAGATAAAGCGGAACACGACTGAAGATTCTCCCCCGAGGGACGGTAAGGTTCTGGAGACCTGCACCCAGGTTTTGCTACCGCTTCCTCCCCTGCAGGATCCATTATTAGCGAGGTTATTACCGGTCCAGCCGTGCGTGCTTCCGCTGGTGCCGGCCATGCCATTCAGACCGTTTATACCCGGTGTATTGAACCAGTTTTTATTAAAGCAATCCTGTCTTTCATTGGCAACACCAAGGGTCGTCCAGCTGAGACCATCATCCAAAGAATATTGGAATGAGGCACCATCCCATTGCTGTTCGGTTTCCCAGAACAGTTTCATTGTGAGTAATGGGTATTGCAGATTGGTAAAATCAAAGCATGGACTTTGCAGCCAGGATTGTTCCCCGGATCCATAGTTGCTACCAGCAGCCAATCCCCCAACTACCCAGCAGCGGGTTCCATCACCTGCCTGATTAATCACTGCTTTTGCCGGGGTTCCCCATTGCCAGGTGGAACTATTACCCGCAGTGGTCCAGCCACCATTACTGGTTTCAAAACTCTCCTGGTAAGGAAAGCTGTTGATCGGTTGGGCGCATTGAGCATACAAACTGATTGTATAACAAACGAATAAAGGAATTAATATAATCGAACGGGCATTCAGGGTCGTTGAATTTAATCAGTGAATTAAGCCGATAAAGATAACAAACCGAATGGTAAACGGTTGAAGCCTTCTTCCGGGTTGCCCCATTCATCAATGAAATTTGAATGTTATCCGTTTGCAGTTACTCAACCTTTATTCACATTTATTTTCATTGAACTTGTCACATTAAACTTTATCTATAACTTCATTCTAATACTTACCAAACTCATTTATGGACTCTTCTTCAACCCCTGGCTACCGGCCAGTCAGTAACCATGTAATTGCCGAAGTACGGCAACATATCAGCAGTGGTCAGAATGCCCTTTTTACCCTGCGCAGCTGGCAGCCCGGAGAAGTAATCGCCGATTTTTCCGCAGGTACTATTTCCGCTGAACCTACCTATTTAACGGTGCAGATAGCGGAAGGAAAACACATCACGCTGCAACCTGAGTTTCTTCAGTATATCAATCATAGTTGTGAGCCCAATGTCTTCTTTGATACTACGTTGATGCAACTGGTGGCTTTAAAGGACATTCCGGCCGGTACTGAATTTGCATTCTTCTACCCTTCTTCTGAATGGGAAATGACTCAATCTTTCCAGTGTTACTGTGGTAAGCCGGGTTGCCTGGGAGAAATCAGGGGCGCTGCCCACCTTTCATCAGAAGCTGTTTCCCAACACCGGTTCACTGATTTTATTCAATCCCGCCTGGCTAAAAAAGCCGATAAAAAAGTAGCCTGAGCCGATGAAGCCATCTGAATCCGCCCTGTTTGCGCCCTATATAGTATGGGTTCTTGCCCCGCACCTGGAGTCTGAAGACCCCAATATTCAATACTATTACGATTTTTCGCAAAGCATTAAAGAATATACGCGTGTATTTGAGGAACTGAATGTTGAATGGAAATGGCAACCGGTGACCATGGATAATTTCCAGGATATTATCGGCTCTATTCAAACCAATTCCCCGGGAAAGACGCCATTAATATTAAACCTTTGCGATGGCGATGAAGTGAATGGTACACCGGGTGTATCTGTCATTCATGAAATCGAAAAGAACGGCCTCATTTATACAGGATCCGATGCTCATTTTTACGATATCACAACGTCTAAGATACCCATGAAGAAGGCTTTTGATAAGGCCGGAGTGGCGACGGCCAACTGGAGGGTAATTACAGAAAAAAAGGGTACCGTTAAGGGAATCTGCAAAAGGGTTGGAATCCCGCTGATCATTAAACCTGCCGTTTCCGGGGGAAGCATGGGTGTATCTGTTAAAAATGTGGTGAACTCCGAGGAAGAACTGGCCGAAAGAGTGGAAGAGATCAAAAAGGGTTACCGGGGCTGGAACCTGCTGGCCGATGGTTTATTTGTAGAACAATTCATCACCGGACCCGAATACACCACCTTTATTACCGGTTCTGCCAATGACCCCGAGCATTGTATCGTATACGAACCCGTTGAACGGGTCTTTCATCCTTCTCTTCCGGATGCGGAAAAGTTCCTCTCTTTTGACCGTCTATGGGAAATCTATGAAGACGAAGCGCCCATGCCGGAAGAAGGTAATTTTTATGAGTACACGACGGTCAAACCCGAACTCGCAGCTGAACTGAAACAGATAAGCATGGATGCTTATGTTGCCTGTGGAGGGCGAGGTTATACCCGAATCGATATCCGCCAGGATATGCATACCGGGAAACTATATATGCTGGAGGCCAATGCTCAATGCGGATTGAGCGAAGATGAAAACTATACTTCAATTGGTGCCATCCTGAAAGTATCCGGAGTTTCTTTTACCCAGGTTATTGCAGAGATTCTTAAAGATGCCCTCCGCCGGAGTGTGGTTACAGAGACTGCAACGGCTAAATCAAAGCGAACTAAAAAAGTGAAAGCGGTTTCTGCGAAATAAGTTTTGTATTCCCCTGATTATTACCTTAGCAAATCATGAAAGTATGTGTACTTCAACCAGACTACTCCACCACGGGTGTGGATTATAAGAACTATGACCCACCCAGGGATTTAGCGGTATTGATACCCGAACATGAAGTACATACGGTTTTCCTCAATAAACTGACGACTTACAGCCAGCTGAAAGATTTAAGCAAGCAAGGTTATGATATTTTCGTCAACCTTTGCGAAGGCTATCTTGAATGGGAAGTTCCGAGTATTGATGTGATTTATACCCTTGAACTACTGAACCTGCCTTTCACAGGCCCCACTACCAAACTTTATGATCCTCCCAAGGAGCTGATGAAATACCTGGCTTATTGTGAAGGGGTCAAAACACCGGGGTATGTCCTGATCAACGAATTGTCTGATGTCGACGAAGCGGTAAAGCATTTAACCTTTCCTCTTTTTGTAAAGCCGGCAAAAGCCGGTGACAGTCTTGGGGTGGACGATCGTTCACTGGTGAATAACAAGATTGAACTTCAACAGAAATGTATCAGTATACTGGAAGAATATGGACCGTTGCTGGTAGAAGAATATATTGCCGGCAGAGAGTTTACTGTATTGGTGGCTGCCAATGCCGATGAGCACAGTTGTACGGTCTTTCGCCCGGTCGAGTATCTTTTCCCCGAGGGAAGGTCTTTTAAAACCTATGCCCTTAAGACTTCAGAGTTACACCCGGATTGCAATGTTCCCTGTACGGATGAACTACTCGATCGTCAGTTAAGGACGGCTACAGAAAAAATATTCAAAGGTTTTAATGGGGTTGGTTATGCCCGTCTTGATTTCCGGGTCAATGAGCAACAGGAGATCTATTTCCTCGAAATCAATTTTACCTGTTCTGTTTTTTATGTAGATGGCTATGAAGGTTCCGCGGATTTTATCATCAAGTTTGACGGAATTGGTCAGGCCGGATTCCTCCGCCATATGATTGCTGAAGGGATTGCCCGCCACCAGCGCAAACTGAAGCCCTTTATTATGAAGGGGAATTCGATAGCCGGTTATGGTATCTATGCTAACCGGGATATCCGGAAAGGGGAAACCATCTTTAAAGGAGAAGGTCGCGCTCAACGCATCATCACCAAACGTTTTGTAGAGAAGAACTGGAATGAAGACGAAAAACTGCATTTCCGCCGGTATGCCTACCCCATCAGTGATGAGGTATTCATTTTATGGGATGACGACCCCTCCGAATGGGCGCCACAGAACCATTGTTGTACGCCGAACACCGAATTTGACGGCCTGAACGTATTAGCCATTAGTGATATATCTAAAGGTCAGGAACTCACCCTTGATTATGCTAATTTTCTAGACGAGCATATGGAACCGTTTGATTGTCAATGTGGTACAAAAATGTGTCGCGGAAATATTTCGGGGCAAACCGGTAATTCTTTAAATTTGCGGGAGAAATCTATTACCCGTTAAACGACTTACTCACCCCAGAGTCTATTACTTACTCCATTAGATTTTACTGACCCGATAGATGAATTTATCTAAACAGATGAACTATGTCCCGTTTTGCCGTACTCCGTACAATCATGCTTCAGCACCGTTACCGGCTGGTGCTGACCTATATCTTGTTTACCCTGGAAATGCTAGGCAGCCTGATGCGCCCTTTTTTCCTGGGATGGGCCGTGAATGACCTGATCAAGGGTAGTTACCAGGGTCTTTTGTTGCTATCAGGGGTCCATGTGGGTTGGCTGATTATTGGCACAATCCGGCACCGGCTGGATACCCGGACGTATACCGCTATTTATACCTCACTGGTTACAAAGTTCCTGGCCCGGCGATATGGTAAGGAGGATGTATCCAGGCTGAGTGCCCACTCCAACCTGGCGCGTGAATTTGTGGACTTCCTGGAATTTGACCTGGTCTATGTAATTGAAGCTTTTTATAGTTTGTTTGGTTCGCTGGTACTTTTATTCTTCTATGATACATCCGTAGTATTAGTGTGTCTGAGTATACTTTTACCCGTCAGCGGCTTTAGTTATTTCTATGGAAAGAAAATGAAGAAGCTGAATAAACAGAAGAATGACGAACTTGAACACCAGGTAAATATCATTGCTACAGGAAACAATCATCTGATCCGGCAGCACTATGATAATCTCCGTAAATGGCAGATCCGCATCAGTGACCAGGAAGCGTGGAACTTTGGGATAATGGAAATTCTGGTGATGATTGTAATCGGGATATCATTATTGGTTACCAATAAAGCGGCAGGATCGGGTATTGAAGCGGGTAGCCTGATCGGTATATATAGCTATATCCAGAAATTCGTTTCCGGGCTGGATACTATACCGTATACGGTACAACGACTTTCCTCGTTGAATGATATTACCCGGCGAATTGAACTGGAAGAAGATGATCTTGGCAAACCGGTATTACATAAAAAAGAAGGATTAAAGGAAGTAGCCTGAGCGGTTCCTTTAATCCTTTAATAATTTTTTTTCTAACTACTGTTTTACAAATTTATAGTACACCGGTATTCCGTTTTTTCTGTAAAGAACCGCAATATACAGCCCCCCGGGTAAAGAGTAGGTGTTGATTGTTATCGCGTTTCTGTTTGAAATAGTAAACTCATTGATCAACACTCCGCTTTCAGCAGAATACAGTTTAAAGGAATACCATTTGTCAGATAATTTCAGGCTGTCCACCACCAGGTAATCCTGTACCGGATTTGGATAGAACCTGATTCCATACCGGTTGGCCGGTACCGGATCAACGGCCGTAACCGGACTAACAGTAAAGCTGAGTATATTGCTGGTTACCTGTGTTGGGCTTACACAACCCGCATTGCTGGTCAAAATACTCCTTATTTTATCTCCCGAATTTGCGGGAGTGTAGTTAAGTGTAGCCCCGGTAGCCCCAACAATATCCTGCCAGCTATGCACGGACGTGCTATCCTGCCAACGATAGGCCGGAGCTGTACCTCCGTTGGAAATACTGCTGCTGATTAAGGTTGCCTGGCCACTGGTTACGGACGTATTTCCGGATAAGGTAATAGCAGGAGCCACCGCATTACCAACAGTTATGGTTATTATATTACTGGTGGCTGTAACCGGATTGATACAGGGAACACTACCCGTCATTATTACCTTTATCTGGTCATTATTATTAAGAGATGAGCTCGTATACACCGGACTGTTTGTTCCGGTATTACTGCCATTTAACAACCACTGGAAAACGGGGACGGAACCGCCATTTACAGGGGTGGCTGTAAATGTAACACCGGACCCGGTACATATGGTTGTTTGAGAAGCAGCAATGGTAACACCCGGAGCAACAATGGGTGATACCGTTACGGTAATGACATTACTGTTTATGGCAAAAGACTGGTTACACCCGTTTGTGGTTCTCAGAACTACTTTTACCTGGTCATTATTACTGAGTGTGCTGCTGGTGAACGCGGTACTGTTTGTGCCTGCGTTGTTCCCGTTAATAAGCCATTGATAGGAGGTGGCTGTTCCTGTGTTAACAGGTAATGCGGTAAACGTAATACTGCCTCCTGTACAAATGCTGGTTTGGCTGGCCGTAATGCTTATTGAAGGGGTTGCGCCGGAGGAAAAGTTTACAGGAACAGTATTACTAGCTGCGGTAGCAGAGTTAATACAGGATTCATTGCTGGTTAATACCACATCAATAATATCCCCCTGGTTCAGTTCCTGCGATGTATATTGGTTACTGTTCAGACCGGTGTTAATTCCGTTGCGCCGCCATTGATACAAGGGACTACTGCCTCCATTCACCGGGGTGGCTGTAAAGGTTACCGGAATTTGAGGACAGGTCATGCTGGTGGAACTGATGGTAACCACTGGCTGTACCTGGGTATTGGTGTGATGTGTTATACTGTTGCTTGTGGCTGAGGAGCTGCTTAAACAAACCTCATTGCTGGTCATTACCACTGTAACAAGGTCATTTGCTGCCAGGGAAGTAGTACTGAAAGAAGGTCCGTTAGCTCCTTGATTATTTCCATTTATTTTCCACTGGTAAGCAGGCGAAAATCCTCCGTTTATTGAAGTAGCGGTAAAATTAACCTGTCCACCAGCACAAGAGGGGTTATTATCACTGGTTATGCTGACAAGCGGGGTAAGCGAAGGGTTAACCCGCATGGTTATAATATTACTTTGTGCATTTTGAGAAACCAGGCAGGTGGCATTCACAACAACGGTTACCTGTACTGTATTGTTGTTCCCGAGCAGGTTGCTTGTGAATGTTGCTGAATTAGTCCCGGTGTTTATGCCGTTAACTTTCCATTGGTAGGAAGTATTGTTGTTATCACGGGTTACCGCTGCTGTGAAAGTAACCGGGTTTCCGGCGCAAATAACAGTATCTGTTGCCGTGATTGTAGCCTGTGGTGTAAGACTGTTGCCAACGTGCATTACTATGGCATTGCTGTAAGCGGTATCGTTAACAGCACAATCCTGACGTTTAACTTTCAGCATTACAATATCGTTATTGTTCAAAGCAGATGTTGTAAACGTATTACTGTTGCTACCGGCCGGGGTGCCATTCACCGTCCAGGTGTATGAAGGACCCGCACCGGCACTTTCTGTTACTGCAGTAAACGTAACAGATTCACCGGCACATATAAGTGAATCGCTAGCCGAAATAGTAACAGAGAAACGCGTGGACTCATAGGGCCCCATATCCACCACATTATTTTTTATGCGGACGCTATCCCTTATATCCTTGTCCAGTGTGCCCAGCAGCTCATTATTACCGGCATCGATTGTTCTTGAACAGGCAGCTGCCTGCAGGCCATCATCCGCGGTAAACCAAAGGTTATCCGCTCCTGCTCCATTGCTTACATTCACAAAATCGGCCCAGCTATTGGGTATATTGTAGCTGAATCCGCTGGTTGTTGCGCTGTTGGTGGCACAGTTTCTCATATTATACCAGGGGATTGTTTCTCCACTGCCGCCATTATACCATAACATGTCAAGATTGGTGTAATTATTAGGTGTATTCATCAGGGTATTATCGCGGAAAACAGAATTAAACACTTTTACATTAAGTTCTCCCTGAATATAGGAGTTACTGCAATGTATACCCGCACCGAGCGAATTGGTGGTGACATTATTTGAAACAAAGGCCGAGTTTTTAATGGTCAGGTAGGGCTGACCGGTTATGCGCAGCCCGGCTCCTGTATAACTTTCATTTTTATAGAAAACAGAATTATCGATACTGATATTTGACCGATTGACAATTACATCTGTGCCCGCAATAACCCCGCCCGACCCTGTATTGTGGCTTACCACTGAATTGACCATCCTGAATTCAGGCCCCCAGGGCAGGCCATTAACTACCATATATACATCGTGCAGGTAAAAACCGCCGCCATAGGCGCCGGATGTATTATTTGTAATAACAGTCTTTTTAAGAAACACATTGCTGTTAGTGCTGAAAAGGCCGCCACCGTTTGAAGCATAGTTTTTCCTGATTATGCAATTATTGATATTCAGTTTCCTGTTTCCAATGGCGAGTATTCCACCCCCCCCGGAGGCTGGGCCGGATGTACTATTTGAATTTCCGGATTCTATAACAAGTCCATCCAGAATAACAGTGGTGTCTGGGCAATGTACCCGGACCACAGAATAACTGTTATCTGCAGAATCATTCTGAATGCCGATATCACCACTGAGTATGGTTGGATATAAAACCGGGTTCCTGTCTGCCTCCCCCGGATTTCCTGAATCCGGGTATCCACCGAGAAGTGTAATACCGGTATATATATTAAAACTGCTGTCCCTTTCGGATGACGAGGGTTTGTAAACTCCTTTGGCCACTTTTATGGTGTCGGCGCAGTTGTTTTGAATTGCTTTTTGCAGGTTGTTATAGGCGTTCGCCCAACTGCTTCCGTTTCCATTGATAGTTCCCGGTTTTACATAATATACTTTTGATGATACATTACCCGATTGTAATTCATAGGCACCACGGTCAATGGTCCCGTTATAGATTCGGCCAGCCGACAAAATATCAACTGGCAGCTGGTTGAAATTGTTATTCCCGGAATTGATGGCAGCTGAGCAATCACAGGGGATATAGCCATCATCAGCACTGAAGAGCACCCCGTCTGGTCCGGTGGCTGTTGATAAGTCGCGTAATCTTGGATTAACACCGCTGGTGCTGTTTATCCTGTTACCCTGATCCTGCTTAAATAAGATACTATTTTGTATATCACATATAGCTGGATTGGTATTATCCGAGGTTATGATATCATTTACAGATGCTGTATTCATTAGCCCGGATCCATAGCGCCAGAGAATGCTGTTATAAACCTTAACGGTGGAACCGCTGGCACTGTTGATGAGCGGCAGTGCAATAACCGTGTTGCCGATTAATGTGCTGTTTACAACAGTCAGCGCAGAACTGCCCTCGTTGGTAACAAAGGTTCCGTTATAGTAAAGATTCGTGTTGTCTGTAAAATATTTTATAAAACCCACACAGTTGTCAATCCGGACTTCACTGTTTTTGTTAGCAATGGCAGAAGTGCCGGACTGATCACCACCGGGCGCATTAAAAAAGCAGCTACGGTATACTACTTTACTGTTTTCATTGTAACTGACAGCCCCCTTTGCATACGTATAGGAGTTTTTGAATTCACAATGATCATACACGGCGTCAGAATTATCCATATTATTAACAGTTCCCCCACTGTAATCATAACTATAGGTTGTATCAGCAAATTGGCAGTTTTTTACGAGCGGATAACTCCCACTGTTATAAATACTCCTTCCGTTTGTTTTACGGAAAACAGTGTTTTTAATCAGTGGATTTGAACCGGTATTGTATATCGCATTAGCCGCGGCACGTAAAAAATAGCAGCTGTCAAAAACCCCTGATGACTGATTAATTGTTACCGGCATTCCAAGTATTCCGGTTTGTGCACTGGTACTGTCTTTTCCAAAAAAGCAGCGTATGAAAGAAGGGTTACTGCCATTCCTGATCAGGATATCCCGTTTTTCAGATAATTGTGATTGATTGGTTATTACATTATAGAAAACGGATTTATAGAATACCGGTGAGCTGCCGGAGTGGATATGCAATGTATTATACGCATAGGATTTGGAGGCATCCAACTTAATATTTTCAAACCGGGCCGAACTTTTATAACCAACTTTTATGGAAGCCGGGTTTCTGGTGGTGGTATAATCCGGATGGCCTGCATTTATTAACCTGAAACCGGAAATTTTTGCAGTACTGTCGTTGTTTATTGAAAGCACCAGGATTTTAACCCGTTGGGTACTGTTTACGGTACCATCAATAATGGTGGGATTAGCTTCCGGATCAGCAACGCCGTTTCCATTTTCCGGATATCCACCAATTACCACCCGGTTATTGCTTAACTGGTAAGTGGCATTTACGTCAGTTAAAGAAACCGGATAGCTACCGGCTGCAACTTTAATCGTATCAGAACAAACGGAAAAGGCTGATTGCAGATCAGTAAAGGCATTTGCCCAACTGGAACCATTATTAAGTCCCGTGACTGATTTTTTTACATATAGCACCTGTGCAGGAGGAGCCTGTGTTTCCTGGACTTCGTACGCACCAAGATCAGTGAACCCGTTTTTTATCCTGGGACGCCCTGTAATATCAAATGAAAGCCCGGATATAAATTCATTATTCCCCGTGTTTATAGCCGGGCTGCAGGGATTAAGCAGTGTCAGTCCGTCGTCGGGAGTAAAATACATATTATCGGCTCCTGCTATTCGGAGAGAATCAGTAAACCTTGGGTTTTGCCCGTTATATCCAGGGTTAATATAATTATATATTTCGGTTATACTGTTTGAAACCGTTATAGTTGAATAAACATCTTTATAGAACTCACTGGTATCTGTTATAAATGCCCCCGCATTTTGATACAGGATACTGTTTTGTAATAACAGGCTGCTGGTGTCGTGAATCCTGCTGTATCCGTAATTTTTAAACAGGGTACTGTTTAGCAGTTTGAGATCTGAATCAGCGAGATTAATAACAAAGGATGATTTGTTTTTGGCTATGATATTATTGACGGCTGTGACTACAGAACCTTGCTGAATATTTAGAACGGCAGCTACAGAATCAACCCAGGTGGCCGTATTGTTTTCGAAAATATTATTTAGAGATTGCAGTACCGAGTTTTGAATGTTGAACCCGCAACCGTATGTTCCGTTGAAATTATTACGTATAACACAGCGGCTGATAATAATATTACTGTTATTAATATAGACCGGACCCCTGGTTTCATAATATCCTTCATACCCGTTTTCAACAATAAAGCCATCTACCAGGGCGCCCTTGACATTGTTTATGGTCAGGATGGTCCGGGTATTATCAGTTTGGGCAGAAGTGCCTATTTCGCCACTCAGAATAGTTTGGTTTGAGCTGATATTACGGTCGGTGTTACCGGGATTTCCTGTATTAGGATAACCACCCAGAAGCACCAGTGAATCTCTTAAAGAGTAGGTATTGGTGTTTGAGGTTCCGGCCGTATATACCCCTTTTGCCACTTTTATTGTATCACCGGTGGTTGCTACCAGCAAAGCGGATTGGATATTGCTTAAAGCAGTTGCCCAGGACAAACCATTGCCCCCGGTTGGTGCCCCCTGTTTGATATAGAATGAAAAGCGGTTGGTCACCGGGCTTGTCAGGTTGAGGGTAACCTTATAATCTTCTATCTCACCGGTTCCGCCTGTACTGCAAGGACCAGGATAGAAACTGCTGTTACTAACCAAAACGCGCAAACCGGTTTCGCCAGCCGAACAATTAAAGGGTATTTTCAGTGTGCCGCTTATGAAACCCTGGCTGGTAATACCACTGAACAGTCTTTCTGTATTCTCAAAAGTACCATTTCGGTTTATATCCAGCATAACCCAAACATAACGGGTCACAGAACCAGGCCTGAAACGGATATAAACCGGAACGAGGGTTCCGTTTTCTATCGTTGTGCCAATAGAGCTATAGTTACCATATCCCCCGGTACTGCAAACTGATCCGTTTGTAATACTACCAATACTCACCGAGTCTATACCGTACGTATTGCAAACAGAGCTTTCTGGTACACAATAACAGGTAAATATGCTACTCGTAGTAACCTGAACCGGTGGTGTAACGGATGATTGCCCGCTGGCAATACAGGTATCTGTAAGTCTGTAATACCGGTTACTGTTCTGGCTGATGCTTAGCGGATTTACCAGATAAGTGGTATTGTTGATGTTTGACCAGCTGGTACCGTCTGTTGATTGCTGCCAGGCGTATTTCATCTGGCCCTGATTTGTGGTTGTTCCCGTTGCACTGATTGAAAAGAAGGTATTGGGACATACCGTTGCAGGCGCTGAAATAGTACCCGCAGAGACAGGTCCCGAACAGGACGGGGCATCAGAAATGATGATTTTGTAATCTTCCGCCTCTCCAACATAGTAAGCATCGCCGCAGGCTTCTGTCCAGGATATAACCGGAATATTTGCGTTGAAATATTTAATTTTTATGCGGAGCCGGGTTTCTCCGGTGATGGCGTTGATGGGAACCGCATATTGTAGCATATTACTCACCCCGGTTAAACCTGATATGGTTTGCAATTCCTGCTCATCAAATGAACCGTTGTGATTTATGTCAAGCCACGCTCCTATCGAGTAGGGAATACCGGTACCGTTACTGACTGCCAGTTGAATTTGGAAAGACAATCCCCTGTAAGTTGTTGCGCTGCCGGCCGTGGTAAAATTGGTATACCCGGAGACCGGACAACCGCTTGTGTTATTTATTGTACTCCCGGGAATTGTAACATTAGTAATATTCAGGCTATAACAACCGAGGTTATTTACTGTACAATAACAGTTGCTGAAAGGGGCATCATTAATTTGCAGCGTGTTGCTTACTGCGGAAGCGCCCGAAACCGTACAGGTATCCGTCAGGCGGTAAAAGGCCGGGGTTGTATGTGTTACCTGGAGTTGGTAAGGAGGGGTGAATCCATTGGTGATATTTGTCCAGGTTGTTCCGTCTAAAGATTTCTGCCAGGCATACCGTATACCAGTTGAATTTGTAGTCAGACCGGAAACAGAGAGTGTTAATGCGGCACCCGGACAAGCCGTCGAATTGCTTGAACTGATTGTTCCGGCATTCACGGTACTGCAATTATTTAGTTGTGATAATTCTGTAAAACTGAATTCATCTATCAGGGTGCCATTAGTGGATGAATTGGGTGAACTGTTCTGAAACCCTATATAATAGGTACCGGAAGTTTCACAAACTAACGTATCCTCAACCAGGACAAAACTCAATGTACTGCCGGGAAAACTCGAGCGAACCTGTAAGGAAGGGCTGTTATAGTCAGGAATTAATTTAATGTGTGTGCGGAGTACAGCTGTACTGTGAAGTTTTGCATAATATTTAAGCACATATTTTTTTCCGGCTGTAAGGATTTGACCTGGTGTAAATAGCCAGGAGTTACCATTGGTTACATTTGGAAATGCCGCAGCGGAATAGTTTCCACTGTATACATCATAGCTGTATTGAATCCAGTTATTTCCCCCCGGAGTATATCCCTGTACTGTCCATCCGGGTGATGGATAGCCGGCTTCGAAGCCTTCAGATAGCAATATTGTTTGGGAAAAAGAATGATAGGAAACGCCCAATAACATTAGAAGAAGTGTTTTCCGGGCCAGTTTAATTACAGAACTGTTCATTTACTTTTATTTAATACATTTTAGAGACCGCTCCTTAATAATATCGGTTTTTTTTATTTTAAACTGTAAATGGATTGGTTCTTATCGGTAATACAGTTTGTGTATAAGCATGGGGTTGTTTGCTATTTATATATGCAGGTGCCGCTCATTGATAAGGTTTGGAGAATACAAAATACATAATTTTACAAATAACGCTTATGATTTGGCTGTTCATTAAAGTGATAAGGGAATGTGTACTATAATTTGTTGTATTACAGTGGTATACAAGAATACCTGGTTTGGGTTTTTCTAAACTGATACCTATATGCGGAAATTTATTTTACAAGGAGCGTAAAAAGTTAACACCTATATCAAGCTGTTTAAAAAGAAGGAGAGTCGGATACCCGGTAAAGATGTGATCAGCTCCCCTTTATTATTTTCTAGTGAAGCTTTTCGATAAGTCGTGTACCACCGCCAACCAGTGCTTTACCGGCCGCATCATTGGCCTTCCCTTCATACTTTCCCTCAATTTTCTGGGTACCGGCCATTGAGCCATCAGCCAGTTTTGTAAGCTGCATGCTTCCTTCAATGGTAAAGCTGGAGAGTGCATTGGGGTCAGTATTTTTAATCGCTTTCAGTAAGCCACCCACTTTACTGCCGCTCTTGATTTTTGACAGTTCACTATTGAGCAGGTAATCACATTTCATGGTTTTGGCTTCGTCGGCACTGCTCACTGCTATGGCTTCAATATTACCGGTAGTAAATGTGCCAACCAGTAAAGCCTGTAATTCGGTGGGTTGCACTTGCTCGTCCCCTTTCGGAGGCAGCACCCCTACCCGGATCATATCCGGGGCTTTTTCATCGGATACCGGTTTTTCCTTCATTTGTTTTTTCGCTTTATTCATGACCTCATCGAGCATACCGCTCATGTCCATTTTATCCTGCAGGTCCTCTTCGTTTTTTGTTTCTGTATATCCGGGCGGTATTTCAAACAGCATGGAATCCAGTTTTTGCATCGAGAAATCCAATGTTTCGATATCCGTTTTGAATTCGGTTGTCTTTGCGCCCTGTGCGCCCATGATCATGGTCGTGGTTTCTATCAGGGGAAAGCCGAGTTTTCCTTTTCCACTACGACGGGTTACAAAGCGGTCCTGGCAATCCGGCATGGGCTTTTCGTCGGGTTGACGTTGCATTTGTTGCGGGCGATAACGGACCGGACAATTGAACTTGGGCAAATCAATATACCAGCCATCCGTTTTAATCAGGAAACTATCCTTCATCATACAGGCATCCGGGGAGGGTTTCATTTTCTGAGTGGTCCACACATGGCGGGCGGTAAGGCCATACATTTTTTTTCGTTCTCCCGTATCCCGGATACTATAGTAGATAGTGATTACTCCAACTTTCTCGATATTTTTCTTTGGCGCTTTTTCTTTGACCGGAGTAGCCGGTTTTTTTGCTGGTGCGTCATCTTCATCAATAATTTCCTCGGATACTTTATAGAAAGAATCAATGTAGTAGAGTTTCTTTTTATCATTGATCTTAATGGTACGCTGGAGGTCGCATTGTTCGATAGTAACGGGCTGGGACATGCCCATCATGGCCCCGCTTTCGGTCCGCTTACGCATGCCTTTTACATATACCGTGGATTCCATTTTCATTCCCATCAGGGAGGAGGACTGACGAATTTTGTATTCCTGGGCTGAAAGATCAGCCGATGATATAAATAGAATGAGTGCAGCTAATAGCCGGAGGAGGTTTTTTTTCATAATCAGCAGGTTTGAATAAAGGTATTAAAACCGCTGATTGAAAAGACTGATTATTTACTGGTTCAATAAAAAATCATCGTCCCATAAAAACCATTAAAATCTGAATGTCGCTGGGGTTAATACCGGATATCCGGCTGGCCTGTCCCAAAGTGCGTGGACGGATACGTGATAGCTTTTCCCGGGCCTCATTTCCTAAGGAACCAATTTTTTTATAGTCAAAGGTTTCGGGAATTTCCAGTTCTTCCAGCTGGGACATCCGGTTTACGAGTTCTCGTTCTTTTTCTATGTACACATCATACTTTACCTGTATGGCCGCTTGCTCAATGGCATCATCGGTAAATAAAGAAAGGGCATCTTTTAATTTGGGAAGGGTGGTGGCCATATCGGTCAGTTCCACAGAGGGTCTGAGCAGAATTTTTTCTGCTTTTTGTTTTTCTGTTATCGGGGAGGATCCGATCTGTTCAAACCAGCCATTTATTTCTGCCGGTTCCACGGACATTTCTTTCAATATTTTTTTAATCTGCTCAACGGAAGATTTTTTATCAATGACCTTATCCATCCTTTCCTGGCTGGCCAATCCGAGATTGTAGCTTATTTCTGTAAGTCGGATATCTGCATTGTCCTGACGAAGTAAGGTTCTGAATTCTGCCCGGGAGGTAAACATGCGGTAAGGTTCCTGGGTTCCTTTGCTGATCAGGTCATCGATGAGCACTCCAATATAGGCGTCACTTCTTTTTAATATCAGTGCCTCTTTCTCCATGGCTTTCTGATGAGCATTGATACCGGCCATTAAACCCTGACAGGCCGCTTCTTCATAGCCGGTGGTTCCGTTGATTTGTCCGGCAAAAAACAGATTGTTGATGAGCTTTGTCTCCAGTGAATATTTCAATTGGGTCGGCGGAAAGAAATCATATTCGATGGCATAACCCGGACGGAACATCCGGGCATTCTCGAAACCGGGTATACTACGAAGTGCTTCGTATTGTGTTTCTTCTGGTAAGGAAGTAGAGAAGCCATTAAGATAAATTTCTACTGTATTCCATCCCTCCGGTTCAACGAAGAGCTGGTGACGATCTCTTTCGGCAAAGCGGTTGATCTTATCTTCTATACTGGGACAGTAACGAGGACCTACCCCATCGATACGACCAGCAAACATGGGACTACGATCAAAGCCGGTTTTTAAAATATCGTGAACCTTCTGATTGGTATACGTGATCCAGCAACTTCTTTGTTTGCCGGGCTTTTCTGTATCCAGGTATGAGAAGCCAACATGTTCGGAATCTCCTGGCTGCTCTTCCATTTTGGAATAGTCCAGGCTACGTCCATCTACCCGGGGCGGTGTTCCGGTTTTAAGCCGGTCACTTTCAAAGCCCAGACTCACTAGCTGTTCAGTTATTCCTGTCGCTGCTTTTTCGGCAATCCGGCCACCTCCGAAATTCTTTTCTCCTATATGTACTATACCATTGAGGAAGGTACCATTGGTGAGTACTACCGATTTTGCCTGGATCTGATGACCCATGCCGGTAATGATCCCGTAGCACCGACCTTCTTTTACCAATAAACCATTGACCATATCCTGGTAGAAATCCAGGTTTGGCGTGTTCTCCAGCATTTCTCTCCACTTCAGGTGAAAGAGCATCCGGTCGTTCTGTGCTCTCGGGCTCCACATTGCCGGACCCTTGCTCCGGTTCAGCATCCGGAATTGTATGGTTGAGAGATCTGTGACAATACCAGAGTACCCTCCCATGGCATCAATCTCCCGTACAATCTGTCCTTTGGCAATACCACCCATGGCGGGATTACAACTCATCTGGGCAATGGTCTGCATATTCATGGTCACCAACAGGGTTTTAGAACCCAGGTTGGCCGCCGCGGCAGCTGCCTCACAACCGGCATGGCCGGCACCTACTACTATGACATCGTAAATTGGAAACATGGGGGGCAAAGGTATCTTGTTATTGGGGCTATTTGGCTAAGTTTTTATTGAATTCGCTTTCCCTTCTTACTTCTTCTATACTTCGGCCACTATTCAACATTTCAAATTCAAAACTGGAATATCCTTCCAGGAGCAGGAGGTAATCAAAATGTTCTTTTATAAACGCCCCCTGCGCGCCTGTGTTTACTGTTTCGGTCTGTTCAATCAGATCAATTTTTTTCAATAAGTCCCTGCAAATCGGGTATTGAGTCTTATCCAGTAAGTCTTTAAAGAAGTTCCGGGCCACCAGAAGATCAGGCCTGGCCCCCTTTTCTTTGTTTACATCTATGAACTCCACCCGGATATTTACAAAGTTCCAGCAAATTCTTAGCTCTTCCTCTAAAGCGAAATCAAAAAAGGTGACCGGGATAACATGCTCAAATTGCCATTTTTCTCCGAAATTCTCCCAGGAAGCCCCGTCTTTAAACTGGTATTCGAACCAGCGACGCATATTTTCAATATCCAATCCGAAATAGGGTGCATAGGCAGCACAGGGGGACTTTTCCAACACATACCTCCTTAGAGCAATCTGCCACTTCCTTTTTTCCCTGAATTTCAGCAATTCGGGCGTATCCTCCTGCTTGGTGTATCGCTTCCTGGCCATATAAACCTGTTTCTACAAAGATAGGTGTTTCACGGGACACTGTTTCAGCCTGAAACGGTGTCCCGTGGAACGGAAATTAAGCTAGAAGCAAGAAGCTAGAAGCGAGAAGAGGGTTTCTGCCGGGTCTTTTGTATTTCTCTGCGCTCTCCGCGGTTAACAAGCGAGAAGCGAGAGGCTAGAAGCAAGAAGGAAGTTTCTGCCGGGCCATTGTATATTACTCTGGGCTCTCTATGCTCTCTGCGGTTAAAAAATTATAAGGTATGAGCCGCGAGTTATGAGGAAGCCGAAACTAACGACTATCGACTAATGACTATCGACTCTTTACCATCGACTATTTAATACGAAAAGTACCGGGAAAGCCAGTAATCCTCTTTATTCCTCATAACGAGTTCTTCTTCCTTTTTTTTATCGCCATATCCACACAGATGCAGGGCGCCATGGAAGATTACCCGGTGCAGTTCGGATTTGATGCTGGTGCCCAGGGTGCGGGCATTGTCTTTTACCCGGTCGATGCTGATATAGATTTCGCCAATGGTGGCCGGGCCGGCAGAGAGGTCGAATGTGATGATATCTGTATAATAATCATGCTGCAGGTACTGCCGGTTGATTTCAAGGAGGCGCTCATCGGTACAGAAGATATAGTTGAGGGACTCCAGCGACTTCCTTTCTTTCTTAAAAAGGCTTTCAATACAAACGTGCAGTGCGCGGCGGTTTTCCAATGAAAACCCCTTGGTTTCGAAGAAGAAACAAACTTTTGACGGGGATAGCATATTTTCAAAATTCGTAAACAAATACCAATCAACAAGGGTAGTTTTGTACTATAATACATTGGCTAAATGATTGCAAGGCTTTCAGATTTAAAACCAGGACAGGAAGGAATAATTAAGGAATTTCAAAACAATGAAATATTCCTGAAGTTAATGGAAATGGGCTGTGTACCCGGAGAACGGATCCTGCTCGAACAAGTGGCTCCTCTGGGCGATCCGATCTCGGTGAATGTGGCCGGATATCACCTGAGTCTCAGACTTAACGAGGCGGAACATATTCTTGTAGAACTAAAACATTGATTATCAATATTTTAAATGAAAATCGGATTATATTTCGGCTCTTTTAACCCCATTCATGCCGGCCATCTGATCATCGCCAGTCATATCCTGAACGAATCGGATATCGAAAAAGTCTGGTTAGTTGTTTCTCCCCAGAATCCTTTTAAGCAGGAAAACGGTCTCCTGAATGAATACCATCGTCTGCACCTGGCCCAGTTAGCCACCGAGCTGGATAACCGGATAAAGGCTTCCGATATTGAGTTTAATTTGCCCAAGCCTTCTTATACCATTAACACCCTCACCTATCTCGCCGAAAAATTTCCGGAACACGAGTTTTCCATTATCATGGGCAGTGATAGTTTTCAAAACCTGCATAAATGGAAAAACGCGGACTTGATTATCCGGGATTATGCCATTTATGTCTACCCCCGGCCGGGCTTCCCCGCGGAAAATACCATTCATGCCCGGATGAAAATGATAGACGCGCCCCTGTTACAACTATCGGCCACGCATATACGAAAATGTATTGCAGCCGGAAAATCGATCCGGTATATGGTACCGGATATCGTTCTGGAAGAAATTGAAAAGGGCGGCTATTACAAAAAATAACCCAGGAGCAGGCAGACCATTACAATCAGTGGGGGTATGAACCGGGTAAACTGCAGCAACAGGATGGTGCCCAGAATCACCAGGATATTTATTTTACTAATGGTGTTTGGACCCACTAATGAAATATCCCGCATTATATAAAAGGAAGAAGCGATCATGATACCGACCACCACGGCGTTGATCCCTTCGAGCGACCGGTAGACGACCGCATATTTCCGGAGATTATGCCAGATCGGAAAAAAGAATAAAACCAACAGGGCGCTGGGTAAAAAAATGGCGATCATTCCGATCAGGCAGCCCAGCACCTGCATTTCGGTCCCCATATCTTTCAGGGCCATACCCCCGGTAAAGGAGGCAATTGAAAAGACGGGCCCGGGTACGGCCTGTACAATCCCCATCCCGGTATATAATTTTTCCTGGTCTATCTGGACCGCATTCGGGTTTTTCTCTTTTATCGCTTCCGGACGTACACTCCATTGTTCATACATCATAGGCATGAGCACCTGCCCGCCGCCAAATACGAGGCTGCCCATCCGGTAGGTATTTTCAAATAAGTTGATCGGTTTTCGGTTGTCCCAGTCATTTTTACGGGCGGTCTCCGAAAGAATACCCGCGGCAATAAATATGATCCCGAATAACCAGAAATTCCACCAACGGATTTTTCGGGGCTTTTCATCCACCTGACGGATACGGGTCTGACTGAAATTGGTGGCAATACCCCCGGCCACTATCAATGCCGGAATCACCCAGGTTTTTCCGAAAAGAAAATAAGTAGCGGCCACACTGCAGATCATAATGATCCACGTGATCGTGTTTTTTATGGCATGAGGAAAAATATGCAGCACGGCATATCCAAGGAAGCCGGCCGCCATTGGTGGAATGAATTTAAAAATATCGGTGCCCAGTTGTCTTTTATCAATATACTGTAAGAGAAAAGAAAGCGCCCCCATTAATATAGAAGCTGGCAGGATCCAGATAATCAGCGTGAGTACGGCTAAAGGAACCCCTCCCCGTTTATAACCGATCAGGGTCAGCGTTTGTGTAGAAGACGCCCCGGGTAATAACTGACAGAAAGCGTTGTATTCCATCAGTTCCTTTTCAGTAACATAAGGCGTTTGCTCCACAAACGTTTTCATCATCATGCCCATATGCGCCTGTGGTCCGCCGAAAGCAGAAACACTGTGGAAGAAAACAGCCCTTAAAAATGGCAGGTGACGTAGCAGCATTGAGGTTTAAATATAAAAAATTTAACCCAAGCAATTACTGATCACACAATTGGCGCGGAATTATACTAAATTCATTACTTAATTAATAATAGGTCCAGATGAAACAAAAACTGCTTACACTCCTGCTGTTTTCCCCATTTATCCTTCCGGCACAAAAGGGTACAACCGACCTGACGGCAAAAATCAATGCGGCCGCCGATAAAATTGAAGCCAAAACCATTACCTGGCGCCGTGACCTGCACGAACACCCGGAGCTGGGCAATAATGAAGTCCGGACGGCAAAAATCATTGCGGACCATCTCCGCTCACTGGGCATTGAAGTAATTGAAGGCGTGGGAAAAACAGGGGTCGTGGGTGTGCTCAAAGGCGCCAAACCGGGACCCTGTATCGGTTTAAGGGCCGACATGGACGGACTACCGGTAGTAGAAAGGGTAAACCTGCCCTTTGCTTCCAAAGTGAAGTCGACTTATAACGGACAAGCCGTTGGCGTGATGCATGCCTGTGGTCACGATACACATGTATCTATATTAATGGGGGTGGCCGAAATCCTCGCCGGTATGAAGAAAGACCTTGCCGGAACCATCAAATTTGTTTTCCAACCCGCGGAGGAAGGTCCGCCCGAAGGGGAAGAAGGCGGCGCTCCATTAATGATTAAAGATGGCGTGCTGGAAAACCCACAGGTCGATGTGATGTTTGGCCTGCATATCAACTCCCAGACCGAGGTCGGCAAAATCAAATACCGGACAGGTGGCATTATGGCGGCTTCCGATTGGTTCAAGATAAAAGTAAAGGGAAAACAGACCCATGGTTCACAGCCCTGGGCCGGTATAGATCCCGTAGTGGTGTCGGCGCAAATCATCAACGGTCTTCAGACAATTGTGAGCCGGCAGACCGAACTGACCAAAAACCCGGCGGTGATTTCGGTCAGTGTGATCAATGGTGGAGTCCGTTCCAATATTATCCCCGAAGATGTAACCATGCTGGGCACCATCCGGACACTCGACACGGGTATGCAGCGGATTATTCATGAAAAAATCGCCCTGACGGCTGCAAAAATTGCTGAAAGTTCCGGCGCCAGCGCCGAAACAACGATTGACAAAAAAACCCTGGTCACGTATAATGATCCGGCATTAACCAAAAAAATGATCCCCAGTTTTATCAAAGCGGCCGGAGAGGAAAATGTAATTGAAACAGAGGCCGTGACCGGTGCAGAGGATTTTTCCTTCTTTGCCGAAAAAGTGCCCTCCATATTTTTTTTCATAGGTGGAATGGAAAAAGGAAAGGATCCTAAAACGGCGTTTCCACATCACACTCCCGACTTCGTATTGGATGAAAGCGGGATGAAAACCGGGGTAAAAGCCTTTTGCCACCTCGTGTTTGATTACCTGCAGTCAGCCGCAACTCCAGCTAAAAAAGCATTCTGATGATAAAGCTTTTCATATTAAGCGGTACATTTTTTCTGTGTGCCGCTTTTTCTATCCAGGCACAACGCACGGATAAAAAATTACAAACCGAACTTCGGTCGATGGTCAGTGGTTACCATGGCGATATCGGTATTTATGTCAAAAACCTGCGTACCGGGAAAACAGCCGTGATCAATGCGGATACGGTTTTTCCGACTGCGAGTATTGTAAAAGTGCCGATCCTGCTGGGCATTGCCGACCGCATGAATAAAGGAGAGCTTGCCTACGATTCTTCTCTTACTTATAGAGATTCCCTCTTGTATGAAGGTTCCGATATACTGGGTTCATTCAAATCCGGCGAGAAGATCGCCCTGAAAAAAGTATTGATGCTGATGCTGACCACCAGTGATAATACCGCCAGTCTCTGGCTGCAAAGCCTGGCTGGCACCGGCACCCGGATCAATGCCATCCTGGATAGTTTGGGTTTCAGGGAAACACGCGTCAATTCCCGTACGCCCGGCCGGGAAGCCAACCGGGGTCAATATGGCTGGGGACAAACCACGCCCCGTGAAATGGGAATGCTTTTTGAAAAGATTTACCGGTATGAGCTATTTTCAAAAACAAGCAGCGAACGCATGCTACGTTTACTGGGAAGAAATTTCTGGGATGAAGAGGAAGCAATTTCTGTTTTCCCGCCGACTATTGAAGTCTTCAGTAAAAACGGATGTGTGAACGCTTCCCGAAGCGAAGCGATGATCGTGAATGCCCCGGGGAATCCTTTTGTATTTTGCATTTTCACGAAGAACAATAAAGACACGAGCTGGAACCGGGAGAACGAGGCATGGGTAATGGCCAGAAAAATAGCCACTTATTTGTGGGAGTACTATAATAAATAAGCCGGAGGAAATTACTTCAATAACTGATACACCAGTAAACTCAGCAAATAAGCCAGTCCGGTCATATAGACCAGCTGTATTGCGGGCCATTTCCAGCTGCGGGTTTCCCTTTTCACTACGGCGAGTGTACTCATACACTGCATGGCAAATACATAAAAAATCAGGAGCGATAAACCACTGGCCAGGGTAAAGACCGGTGTGCCGTCTGGACGAACCGCCGCTTTCATTTTTTCCTTGAGTAATAAACCATCATCATCGGTATCCCCCACACTATATAATGTAGCCATGGTTCCCACAAAAACTTCGCGGGCGGCAAAAGAAGTAACAAGGGCGATCCCGATTTTCCAGTCATAGCCCAAAGGAGTAATCGCGGGCTCAATGGATTTTCCGATAATACCGGCAAAAGAACTTTCCAGTTTTTCGGTATGATAGGCTTTATCCAGTTTGGCAACATCGGCACCGGGCTGTGATTTCAGTTGTTCATATTTAGCGGTGATCTCCTGCATCGTATTGCCCGGACCAAATGAACTCAGGGCCCAGAGCACCAGGCTGATGATCATGATGATTTTTCCCGCATCCACCACAAAGATCTTTGCCTTGCTGATCATAGTGGGGATCACATTTTTCCAGCGTGGCGCCCGGTAGGTGGGTAATTCCAGGATGAAGAAACTCTTTTCTTTAATATGGATAAACCATTTGGCGATATAGGATACGATCAACGCCATGACCAGTCCCAGAAGGTAGAGTCCCATCATCACCAGTCCCTGCAGACTCATAAAGCCGAGTATATAATTTTGCGGTATAACCAATCCTATGAGAATGGTGTAAACAGGTAAACGGGCTGAACAACTCATTAACGGGGTGATCAAAATGGTGAGTAACCGTTCTTTCCTGTTTTCAATATTCCGGGCGCTCATGATGGCGGGTACGGCGCAGGCAAATCCACTGATCATCGGCATCACGCTTTTTCCGTTCAGTCCCACACTGCGCATCAGCCGGTCGGAGAGAAAACTGATCCGGGCCATATAACCGCTGTCTTCGAGTAAAGTGATCAACCCAAACAGGATCATAATCTGGGGCACAAAGACAAAAATCCCACTCAGGCCGGCAATGACTCCATTCAGCAGCAGGTCAGTCCAACGCGTATCGGGCAAAGCCTGTGACAGGGTTTGGTTTATTTTGGAAAAACCGAGATCGATCCAGTCCATCGGATATTGGGCCAGCCAGAACACGCTCTGGAAAAGCAGGAACAATACGGCCAGCAGGATCAGGTAACCCCAGCGGCGGTGGAGCAGCAGGTTATCCAGCCGTTCCGTGAAAATTGATTTTTTCAGTGGATCGGGTTCGGAAACGGCCTGTTGCATGATCTGCCGGATCCGGCTATACCGTTGTACGATTTCTTCGGCCTGGGTCTTGGTGGGATTGAACTGGTGCCTTGCTTCGATGTTTTCTATCGTATCCTGCATCGGCGCTTTCAGGTCAAATGACTCGTGATTGATCAGGTAATGGATCGCCTTATAATCGCTTAAGGCCGGAAAATGCTGTTTTATTTCTTCAATCGGGGCTTCTGCCAGGGCTTTATTGTCAATAAAATCCCGGACCGGTGTTTTATATGCCTGTTGAATCGTCAGGGAGATCGCTCTTTTCAGTTCCACGATTCCCTTGTTTTTTCTTGGATTAACGGCCACTACGGGCACGCCCAGTTCCCGCTCCAGCGTGGGAATGTCAATTTTGATTCCTTTTTGCCTGGCCAGGTCCATCATGGTAAGCACCACCACCACCGGCACTTTGAGGTCAATGATCTGGGTACAGAAAAGCAGGTTTCTTTTCAGGTTGCTGGCGTCGGCCACGGCCACCACCACATCGGCTTTGATGTCTTTGTCTTCCCCGATCAGGACTTTATAACTCACCCATTCATCCAGCCGCTTGGGGTAAAGGCTGTAGGAGCCGGGCAGGTCGATCAATTCAGCTCTGAAACTGCCAAATTCAGCCGTACCGGTTTTCTTGTCCACCGTCACTCCCGGAAAATTGCCGACCTGCTGATTCAGACCGGTCAGGCAGTTAAATAGCGAACTTTTTCCGCTGTTGGGATTTCCAACCAGGGCGATATGTGGTTTTTTTTGCTCCATTTAAATGACAGGCGTCCTTCAGGGTAGGCAAAAGTATTGCGGTAAGGGGAAACAGCCTTACGAAATACGATTTTTAGCAGGGGCAATCCGGAAAAAGATTGACGGATTTATGGCAATAAACTCGGAAAGAAACAGGCAGGCGCAATACCTTTGCCACTTATCAATCGATTTATTATGGTTCGCGCTTTTTCAAAATCCCTGATTGGCCTGCTGGTATTTGTCATGGCCTGCTCGCCCTCCAAAAAAATTAATAAAGAGGAAGTTCAGTTGCTGGATAACCTGAAAGCTCATATTCAGTACCTGTCTGATGATAAACTGGAGGGTCGCCGTACCGGTAGCGCCGGGGAAAAGCTGGCCATGGAATATATCAGTAATCAGTTCAGCAGTAACGGACTGCTTCCAAAGGGTACCAGTAATTATTACCAGGCTTTTGAAGTGAATGAAGGAAAACAGATCGATCCGTCCACGGAATTCATCATCAATGGCAGCAAGCTGGAAGCAGGAAAAGACTATTTCCCTTTTGCCTACAGTGCTACTGGTAAAATGGAAGCCCTCCCTTCTATTGCAGTACAAGAGGCAGACATGCCCTGGTTTGTGGACCTGAAAGATGCCCTGGAGGAGAACAAGACCAACCCGCATTTTGACCTGGCTAATTATATATATACCAATTCCAAAAAAGCAAAGGAAAAGGGTGCCACAGCGGTGATTGTTTACAATACAGCTCCCGCAGAGGATAAACTCCTTTTTAACGGAAAGGATAAATCTGAAACCCTGACCATTCCGGTTATTTATATTAAAAAGGAAGCCGCTGCAAAATACCTGAAAGACCCTTCCGCCACGATCAATGTGAAATTCGCGGTTTCACTCAGTGATAAAAAAAGAACCGGCTATAATGTGGTCGGTTACCTGGACAATGGCGCGGCCACCACGGTGGTATTGGGTGCGCACTTCGATCACCTGGGTTATGGAGAAGATGGAAACTCCCGGAACACTACGACTGAACCTGCAATTCATAATGGCGCGGATGATAATGCCAGCGGAACTGCCGCACTTATCGAATTGTCCAAAAAATTAAAATATTCTTCTTTAAAGAATAATAACTATCTCTTTATTGCTTTTTCCGGGGAGGAACTCGGTCTTTACGGATCCAAGTATTTCACCGAACATCCGACCATTGACCTGAAGACCGTAAACTATATGATCAATATGGATATGGTGGGCCGGTTGAACGACAGCAGCAAAGTACTGACCATTGGTGGTTATGGCACTTCTCCGACCTGGGAGAAAGTGATCAACAACAATGATTTTTTCAAATTGCCCTATAAGACTAATGTACAGCCGCCGTTGGTGATCCGCACCGACAGCAGCGGAACCGGTCCCAGTGATCACACTTCCTTCTATCGGAAGGACATTCCGGTATTGTTTTATTTTACCGGCCTGCATACCGATTACCATAAACCGTCGGATGATGCGGATAAGATCAACTACGGCGGGGAGCAATTAATAGTAAAGCATGTGTTGGGTGTAGTGCAGCAGCTGGACAACCAACCTAAACTCGCTTTTCTCAAAACCCGCGAAGCGCAAACCACTACTTCAGCCCGTTTCAGTGTATCCATGGGCATCATGCCTGATTATACATGGTCCGGTAATGGGTTGCGTTCTGATGGGGTAAGTGAGGGTAAGCCGGCGCAGAAAGCCGGACTGAAAGCAGGGGATATTATCCTCCAGATCGGGGAACATAAGATCACCTCAATGGAAAGTTATATGCAGACCCTGGGTAAGTTTAAGAAAGGAGATAAAGCGAAAGTCATTTACCTCCGCGGGAAAGACACCCTGGAGACCACGGTTGAATTCTAATCCGTAAATTACAGTATGGCCGAAAAAAACAAACTGGTGTTGGATACCAAGGAGCTCATGGAGGGCTTTTTTGAAGACACCCGTTTGCTGGGCGTGATGGCCCCGATCAAGGACTACCAGTTTTGCTGGCACCTGAATAATACGATTGGCCTCGACTTCCGGATCAACGATATTGAGATCAGGCTGATCAAAAAGAAACGGGATTATTTTTTTACCGTGTACGAGTACCGGGTTCCCACCGGAACCCTGGAACACTATATTTATAACAACCAGTTCGACGGCGAATACCTCTTGCCCGAATTCAAGCACTTCGATTTTCTCTGGCTGATGAAAGGCGATGAAGTAAATGATGACACGTTGCAGGAAACGATCCAGACGATCCGGAGTATTAATAGTGTGCAGCTGGTGACGGAGTTGTCGATTGAGCAGATCAGGAATAAAGAAAATCTCGTGTTTTAATGAGGAACCGGCATAAGTTAGGATGAGTAATGAGTAATCAGTAATGAGTAGCTGATCGCACATAACTATCTTTCTGAACTTCCCGCATTGGGAAATGTTCTTTCCGTTTATTCTTTTCCACCTTTACTCATTATTGATTACTCATTTTTCAAAACGCTTCATACTATGTGGACTCATACTGACAACAAACTCTACTGTAAATTCCAGTTCAGCAACTTCAGCGAAGCTTTTGCTTTTATGACAAGAGTGGCGATTGAGGCGGAGAAGATGGATCATCATCCGCTATGGACCAATGTGTGGAACACCGTAGAGATCTGGCTGAGTACGCATGATGCGGGGGATATCGTTACGGAAAAAGACCACTTGCTCGCCGAAAAAATTGATGGATTGATTTAATTTAATACTATGAATATAAAAGGGCTGTTGCCGGTATTCGGTTTGGTACTTTTTGCCTGTAATAACGGGGACAATGTGGTTGCTGGCGGGCCCTGCAGCTATAAAGAAACCATTCATCCGGCGAAACTGATTAAACTCGAAACCACGGACAGCACCTGGTACAATGTATGGCTGGAACTGGAAGCCGGTATCCAATCTAAGGATAAGAAGGATACATTGTATTCAAGACAATTTAATGGAAGTCTGCTTCATATAGACCAGATAAAAAAAGACAGCATTGCTGTGGGGAATACTTATAAGTTCGTGGTACAGGAAATTCTAAGCGGAAATTGTACACCCCGCGTTACTATGTTTCGGTTTGAAAAATTTTAATTTCATCATTTGCCCATCGCGTCTACTTTGTTAATGGTGAGGCCGGCTTCGTTTGGCTATAATGACGAAACGGCTGCCAATAATTTCTTCCAGCACCATCCCGGGCTGGACCGTAATACGCTGCAACAAAAAGCCCTGGCTGAATTTGATGCAATGGTTGATTTGTTGCGCAGTCACGATGTGGAACTGCTGGTGCTGGAAGACAGCAAGGAGCCACCCAAGCCAGATGCCGTATTTCCCAATAACTGGATCAGTACTTCTCCAGATGGAAAAATATTTATTTATCCCATGTATGCCCCCAACCGGCGTACGGAGAAAAGGGATGAATTGATTGATCAGATTGTCCGCGAGTATATGGTAACAGATGTACAGGACTGGAGTGAGTTTGAGGCAGAAGGGCGTTTCCTCGAAGGCACAGGGAGTATGGTCATCGACTATGATCATGAAATGATCTATGCGGCAATTTCGGAGCGTACTAATTTATCGGTCCTGGAGAAATTCGCTTCTGCCAACGGATTTCAGGCCATTGTATTTCTGGCCACGGATAAAGAAGGTCACCCTATCTATCATACCAATGTGGTGATGGCCCTGGGAGAGAAATTTGCTGTGCTTTGTGAAGAGGCGATCGAAGAAGAATGGGAACTCATTGCGGTGAAACAGTTACTGGAATCCACAGGTCATACCATTATCCCCATAACCCGTGACCAGCTCTATGCTTTTGCAGGCAATATGCTTGAGATCAGAAACAAAAAAGGAGAATCGCTGATCGTGCTCAGTCAGACGGCAATGAAAGCATTACGGCCGGACCAGATACAACAGCTACAGAGTTTTGCAACACTGGTACCCGTTGCCGTCCCCACCATTGAACAGGTCGAAGGCGGCAGTGTACGTTGTATGTTGGCGGAGATCTTTCTGCAGCGAAAAGTTAAGGAAGGATGACCACGGCTTTTTCCCCTTTAGCTTTCATCTGTCCGAGAGGGGTGATGAATCCACCCAGTCCATTCTTTTCAAGTACAGTAATCAATTCGTCTTTTGTTTCCGGCGCAATGGCAATCAATAATCCGCCATTGGTTTGCGGATCCGGTAATAATTTAAAAGCTTCCGCCACCGGGGTGCCTTTTTCAAATTTTACTTTCTCGCCATAGCTGCTCCAGTTGCGGGTGGTGCCATCGGGGAATACGCCCTGGGCGATATACTCTTTCACGCCGGGGATGGCAGGGATTTTATCATACCATACTTCGGCGCTGAGTCCGCTGCCCTCGGCCATTTCAATGAGGTGACCCAGGAAGCCGAAGCCGGTGACGTCGGTCATGGCGTGTACGCCTTTAATTTTTCCCAACTCCTCCCCTGTTTTATTCAGGGTGGTCATTTGTTTGATGATCACGGCCAGCAGGTCGTCGGTGATTAATCCTCTTTTCTGTGCGGTCGATAAAATACCTACTCCTAGTGGTTTGGTGAGGAAGAGCAGGTCGCCTTCTTTAGCAGTATTATTTTGTTTCAGGTTTTCAATGGGAAGTATACCGGTTACGGCCAGTCCAAAGATTGGTTCCGGAGAATCAATGCTGTGTCCGCCGGCCAGTGGAATACCGGCCTCGAGGCAGATGCTGCGTCCACCTTCCACTACTTTCTGTGCCACATCGGCCGGCAATTTATTCACCGGCCATCCAAGAACAGCAATGGCCATCAGGGGTTTGCCGCCCATGGCATAGACATCGCTGATGGAATTGGCCGCAGCGATCCGTCCGAATTCAAAGGGATCATCCACGATCGGCATAAAGAAATCCGTGGTCGAGATGATGGCGGTCCCGTTACCGAGATCATAAACGGCCGCATCATCCCGGCTGTGATTTCCCACCAATAGTTTATCATTATCAGGGAACGCTACAGAAGTTTTTAAAATTTCATCCAGTACTTTAGGCGAAATTTTACAACCACAGCCCGCGCCATGGGAGAACTGGGTCAGTCTTACAGGATCCTGCGTCATCATATGATTTATTGAGGGAGCAAAGTTAGTCATTCAGTGCTGGAATGGAACCGGTTCCTATTTCAGCGATTCAAAAATGCGGTCAATCGCCGGTTTGCGGATACTGAAGTGATTCGCGTTTCCGATTTCATTTTTCCGGATCCAGCAGCCGGTATATTTCCGGCCACTGACTGTATTATAAAAGTTGCGGGTGGAGTACAGCACTTTATTCAGGAACTCAAGTCCGCCTACATAAATAGTGATATCCGCCTTCAGGGCTTTGTGATTCTTTGCGTATTGCGCTTCGATCTTATCCAGTTCATTATAGTTGGCCCAGACCGATGGACTGATCGCAAAATGTTTATCAAACAGTTTATCCTCCTGTAATAAGGTATATAAGCAAAACAACCCGCCGAAGGAATGTCCGATAAAAGCACGGCCCTTTTTGTTGGGCATACTTTTTTCAATTCGGGGAATCAGTTCTTTTTTCATAAACTGATAAAACGTATTCGCATTCCCAAAATTAGCCTCCACATTCTTCGTAATGTCTGATGGAATAAAATCCCTTCTTCTCTTTTCCTCCCAATCACCGATATGAGAAATGGCAATGATCACACAGCTGTTGGGTATGGTAGCGGCCCAGGATTTCTCTTTACCAAATACATAATCCGCAATACCGAGTGAACCATCGGTCATGTATACGTGGTGATACTTCTTTGTATCGGAATAGCCGGCCGGTTTACGAACCGTAATAACAAACTTGTCTTTTACCTGGGTGGAGTAGACTGTATCAATACGGGTGGTTTGGGACAGGCAGATCGTATGAATCAATAAAAAAACAAGAAGACCGGAAAGCTTCATGCTATTAAATTACTGCTTTCTCCGGAACACAATCCCTGAACTTTTCTGGAAGTCGGAACTGAAGCGAAGATTGTAAACATCATTGCCATCGCGGATCACGAGCAGACCGGTATTGGGCGGGTATTTACCCAGGCTTTCAGCAAACATCACCAGGGTAAATGTTTCGAGGCCGTCATCCATATGAATGATTTTGCGGATAGCTGAACTTTTTAATCCCTGGCTGGGCATCACTACTTCCCCGTTCAGGTATACACTTACCGTGTCTCCATCAATTTCTCCATTGTCATAAAGGGTCAGGATCAGGCTGTCGGATTTGAAATAGACTTCCTGGCTGAACTCTGATTTGCGGCCGGCGATCATCGTTGATTTTTTGATCGGGTCTTCTACTGATTTTTTAACCAGCAGGGCCGTTGGATCAATGACTCTTGGTTTGGGCAGGTTTGTTTCAACCGGATTGGAAATAACCGTTTTATTGCTGACCGGTGTCAGGGCCGGTGCTGTTGCTGTTGGTTTTGTTTTAGCGACGGCTTTTTCATCCTGTGTCGGGCCTGGTTTAACAGTTGGGGCGGTTACCGGGGGTGCTGTTGGCTGTGTTTTTACAACCGGGTTGGTTACCGGGACTGGCTTTACGGCGGCGACTTTGGGGTTAGCGGTATTGGTGTTTGCTGTTTCGTTAGCTGAATTAGCCGGGGCTGCCGTTCTAATGGGAGGGGTTTCTGTTTTTGCAGCAACCACCGGGATGTTAGTTTCGGCGGTCAGTTTATCCCCGGGCTTAGGTTCTGCGATTTTTTTATCCGGAACAACGGTCAGAACCGGCTCGTTTTTCACTACTGCAGTTTCCTGGGCCGGGTTGTTGGTAGCCACCGGATTTTTTCCAGGTAAGGCATCTGCTGGTAAAACGGGTACTGTTTTGGTTTCCGGAACCGTTTGTACTGCCACTTCAGGCACGACAGGTTGCGCCGGCTGGGGCAATTCCGGTTTTTTCACCGAAAGCGATTTTTCCTCATTTTTGGTCAAAATATCGGCCTTTTCGGTGTATTCTGACTGAATTCGCTCTGGTTTTGCCACTTTTACGAATGGGGCCGGTTCGTTTCTTTCTTTATAAAAAACCATTTCGTCGGCCTTATTCAGTTCTTCGAGGTGGGGAAATAGTTTGGATGCGGTCAGGTCTTTTTCCTCCGCGAGGTTCACTTTTCCGGTAACTGAATAGTATTTTTTAGTGGCATTGGTTTTCCAGCTTCCGTCAAGCTGCCAGGTGCTATCAGTCTGGTTACGTCGGAATGTACTGGTTACTTTAATCCCCTTGTCCAGTTTCCCCCTGAAATTATAAGAAATGATTTCATCGTCTTTTACTTCACATATATCCCCTTCAATGGTTCCTTTGACACGCTTAACAATATAATACAGGGTATCATTTACAATGAATTCACTGCGGGAATAGCCAAATACCTTTCCGCGGTATTCGGTAAGAGCGATTTCAAAAGACTGGTCTTTTCGTACAGAGCTGCTGTCGTTGTGAAGAGCCCCTACCCAGAGACCGGTCAGGGTCTGGCTATAAAAAAACAGGGGGGCAAGCAGGAACAGGAAACTAAGCCAGAGGTGTCTGGCTTTGAGCAGTGGCTTCACGGATAAGGAGATCGGCATTTTCTGGACTAACGGATTTACAGTTTATCGTATGTAATAACGTTTCTAACCCCTCCCGATTGTGCAGGGACCGGAAATAAAACTTGTCGTAGTACCGGAGCAAAATGTCAAAACTTTCGCTGATTTTGCCCTCTTTTAGCAGTAAAATGGCCGTTTTTGCGTTCAAATGACCCAATTTCTGGCTAATTCGCTCAATTGCAGCAATCAGCTTTTCCTCTTCCAAAACCCCATATTCGGGGATAATATGTTTCAGTCTTTCTTCAAAAGGGATGTCCAGGAACCAGACTTTCGAACCGCGCATGTTTTTCCAGAGTTCGCCGGGGATGTTGATGAGGCCGATGCGTTGAGATTCGTCTTCCAACCAGATACAACTAGTTAGTAGTTCGTAGTTAGTAGTTCGTAGTCCCTCCTGAGAACTAATAGCTGACAATTCTGTACTGAGGAGATTTTCAAACATCTCCTGGGTGGGTTGCGGGGGCAGGCCGATGGCGCCGAAGGCGGAGCCTTTATGATTGGCGATGGCTTCCAGGTCAATAACCTTCTCCCCTTTTTCTTTCAGGGTTTTGAGTAATTCAGTTTTACCTGAACCGGTATATCCACCGATGATGTTGAAGTGGTAGGGTTTTTTAAACGTATCGAGTACATGGTTCCGGAACTTCTTGTATCCGCCAATAAGTGTGTAGACTTTGAATCCGTACATATCCAGCAACCAGGATACAGCGCCGCTGCGCATACCGCCGCGCCAGCAATATACCAGTATGCAGTTGGCACCAGGCAGGCTGCCAACTGCCGACTGCCTGCTGCCGACTGCTTCTACCTCTTCCACCATGTTGCGCATCTTAGGGCCGAAGTAGTCGAGGCCGATCTTAATGGCTTGTTCGCGGCTTATTTGTTTGTAGGCGGTACCGACCTGCTTGCGTTCCTCATCGGTGAATAAAGGAAGAGAGATTGCCCCCGGCATATGCGCATGGTTGTATTCGCCGGGTGAACGTACATCGAATACAGGGTGTGTTTCCGCCAGTTTCAGAAATTCGTCTATGTGGATGCGTTGGACGGCCATGGTTGTTTGTAAAAATAATCAATTCGAAGGGCAAGTTGAAAAGGAGGTTTTTATCATTGGTCAGTAGTTGTTTTGATGAAGTGTATAGTTCAACCCCGTTGGGGTTGCAGGACATTTATATCACCTTGTATCCCGGGTTGGCACCCGGGGCTATTAATGATTCAACCCCATTCGGGGTTAGCAGAAGAAGGCAATTAAAGGGATATTGTTTGTTTTTGAAATCGTGCCAGATGTTTTTTCCGGGTCATTAATAGTTCAACCCCGTTGGGGTTGGAGGGCATTCAACTGATCACCTACCCCCGGGTTGACACCTGGGGCTATGAATGGTTCAACCCCATCTACCTTCGCCAAGGCTTCGGTGGACAAGTCGGGGTTAGCAGTTAAAGTCAATCAGTGTGATAAATTTAATTCCAGGGTTGGATAGCCCGGAGGGCTTAAATTTTTAATAGCCCCGGGTGCCAACCCGGGGAAACGTGTCCGCCTTTGCCCCCTCGAACCCCGAATGGGGTTGAACTA
>JAKQJH010000269.1 GCA_029561255.1 Bacteroidota bacterium
GATGCCCGAGGCCCTGACCAAATGGAAATTTATGGCCCTGGCCCATACAAAGGATGCAGCCTTTGGCTATAGCACCAAAGAGATCGTAACGCAGAAAGAACTGATGGTACAACCTAATGCGCCCCGCTTCCTCCGCGAGGGGGATAAGATGGAATTCAGCACCAAGATCGTGAACCTTACAGATAAGGAACTCACGGGTACCGCTCAACTGGAATTGTTTGATGCCAGCACCAACACCTCCATTGATGGCTGGTTCCGGAATTCGTTTCCGAATCAATACTTCACTGTCGGGGCCGGACAAAGCGAATCCGTAAAATTCCCGATCGATGTGCCTTATCTTTTTAATAAAGCCCTTGTATGGCGGATCGTAGCCCGTTCCGGCAATTACAGCGATGGAGAGGAAAACAGTATGCCGGTACTCACCAACCGGATGCTGGTGACCGAAAGTCTGCCCATCAATATGAAAGGCAGCGGCACAAAGAACTTTTCATTTGAAAAATTACTCAAAAGTGCCGGTAGCGAATCCCTGCAGCATCAGTCGCTCACCGTGGAATACAGTTCCAACCCGGCCTGGTATGCGGTACAGGCCCTGCCCTACCTGATGGAATATCCCTACGACTGTGCCGAACAAACCTGGAACCGGTACTACGCCAATTCACTGGCCAGTTATATAACGAGTGCCAGTCCGAAGATCAAACAGGTATTTGAACAATGGAAAATCAGAGATACTGCGGCCCTGATGAGCAACCTGGAGAAAAACCAGGAACTGAAAGCCGTTTTGCTTGAAGAAACACCCTGGGTACTCGAAGCCAAAACCGAAGCGCAGCAGAAAAAAAATATCGCCCTGCTCTTCGATATGGTGAAAATGAGTGAGGCGCTGAACAGTTCATTTGCCAAACTGAAAAAAATGCAGGGTCCCAATGGCGGCTTTGTCTGGTTCAGTGGCGGACCGGATGACCGCTATATCACCCAGTACATCGTTACGGGCATAGGTCACCTTAAAAAACTGAATGGCATTGCTCCCGGACAGGAAGGCTATCTCAAATCGATTCTTACCCTGGCCCTCCCTTATCTCGATAAAAAAATAAAAGCCGACTATGACGGACTGATTAAAAACAAAGTCAATCTCAAAACTTACTCACCCGGTTATAGCGAGATCCAGTATCTCTATATGCGTAGTTTTTTCCCGGATTATGAAATCACCAAAGGAACAAAAACAGCCTACGATTTCTTCCGCGGCAAACTGGCGGTGAACTGGGTAAAACAAAGCAAATACATGCAGGGCATGATCGCCCTGGCCCTGTATCGTACCGGTGATATAAAAACACCGGTGGCTATTTTGAAATCACTGAAAGAGACCTCCATCACCCATGAAGAACTCGGCCGCTACTGGAAAGATCAGCGTTATGGCTGGTTCTGGTACGAAATGCCTATCGAAACCCATGCCCTGCTGATTGAGGCTTTTACAGAAGCGGGCAAGGATCAGGCCACCGTAGATGAACTAAAGACCTGGTTGCTGAAAAACAAACAGACCAATAACTGGAAGACCACCAAGGCCACGGCCGAAGCCTGTTATGCCCTACTCATGCAAGGCAGCAACTGGTTGACCAATGAACCGGTAGTGGAAATCAAACTGGGTAATACCACCTTCAAATCCACCGATGCAGGCGCCGAAGCCGGCACCGGCTATTTCAAAAAAACAATCGAAGCCCAGAAAGTCAACCCGGAACAGGGAAACATTTCAATCAGTGTAAATCAACCGCTAAACATCTCAACGACTAAACAACTAAACAGTTCTTCTTCCTGGGGTTCTGTCTACTGGCAATACTTCGAAGACCTAGACAAAATCACCACGGCCCAAACACCGTTGAAACTGTCGAAGCAATTATTCATCCAGACCAACAGCGACCGTGGTCCGGTACTCACGCCCGTAACAGAAGGAGAAGCCATAAAAGTGGGCGATAAAATTAAAGTAAGAGTGGAACTGCGCGTAGATCGCGATATGGAATATGTGCACATGAAAGATATGCGGGCATCTTCCCTGGAACCGGTGAATGTACTGAGCAGTTACAAGTGGCAGGGCGGACTAGGCTATTATGAGAGTACCAAAGACGCAAGTACCAATTTCTTCTTCAGCTTCCTGCGGAAGGGAACCTATGTATTCGAGTATGAACTCTTCGCCACCCATGCCGGTGAATTCAGCAATGGCATCACCAGTATCCAGTGCATGTACGCGCCGGAGTTTACCGCTCACTCGGAAGGAATCAGGATCACGGTAGAATAAAAGGTTTAAAAGGTTCAAGAGGTTTAAGAGGTTTTAAGAGGTTCATCGTTTTAAGAAGTTGTAGTTTTAACCTTTGAAACCTCTTAAACTTTTGAAACCTTTGAAACTCATAATTGCCCGCCATGGAGTAACCCTTGAAAACGCAACAAATATTGCACAAGGACAGACTGACGGTACTTTATCTGCAGAAGGGAAGGCTGCGAATGAGGAACTCGGGAGAGAACTTCAGCAACATTTCTTTAAGACTATCTACAGCAGTCCGCTCGGCAGGGCCCTGCAAACAGCAGAAGCGATTCAGCGATATAATCCGCATACCCATTTAATGGTGGATCACCGTTTGATGGAACGCCACCTGGGAATATTACAGGAGAAGCCCTATCCTGTTCCCTATGCTGAAGCCGATGTATACGAAGGCATGGAAACGGCTGACTCCATGAAAGCAAGGCTCAACGAATTTTTAGCGGAAATAATACAGCAACACAAAGAGGAGACCATTGTACTGGTTTCGCATGGATACCTGATCAAAGTGTTGTTGTCGATCCTGCATGGCTGGCCGGTAGAGGATTTTCACCAGGTGAAACTGATGGGAAATTCGGCCTATACGATCGAAGTGCTTCGATACGACAGCTGAAGTCGCTGTTATAACATTCTAATATACCTGATGCTGTCTACTCAGCATGACAAGCGCATTGGAATTCTAAGAATGTAAACTGACATATTGCGCTACATTTGCCCCATGAAAGTTGATTATCTCCTCATTGGCCAGGGTATCTCCGGCACCTGGTTATCTTATTTCCTGCAAAAGGAAAATAAGTCCTTTCTGGTGATAGATGATAAAAACCCGAATGCCCCTTCCCGGTTAGCTGCCGGCATTATTAATCCGGTTACCGGCCGCCGGCACGTGAGTACCTGGATGATCGACACCTTGCTTCCCTATGTTTGGGAACAGTATACTACACTTGGCAACGAACTGGGTATTACAGCCATTTCGCAGAGAAACGTACTTGACTTTTTTCCCAGTCCCCAGATGCGGGAAAGCTTTATCAAACGCGTGGAAGAAAAAGGGGAATATGTATCCGTACCGGATGACCCCAACATGTTCCGCCCGCTCTTCAATTATGAATTTGGTTGCGGGGAAATCAAACCTGTTTATACCGCCCATCTCGAAACCATCATCCCCGCCTGGCGAAACAAACTCGCAACAGAGGGATTACTTCTTGAAGAAAAACTGAAAACTGACGACCTGGTCGTTGCGAAAGACCATATCCGTTATAAAGAGATTGAAGCCAAAAAAATCATCTTCTGCGACGGGGCAGCCTGTGCAGCGAACTCCTGGTTTGAACTCCTTCCCTTCGCCCCGAATAAAGGAGAAGCCTTATTTGTCAGTATTCCTGGTTTGCCCAAGGATCGTATTTACAAAAAAGGCATGTTGCTGGTGCCCATGGTACAGCCGGATCAATGGTGGCTGGGCTCTGCCTATGAATGGGAATTTAAAGATGAATTACCTTCTGCGGAGTTCCGGAAAAAAGGAGAACAACTATTGCAACAATGGCTGAAACTCCCGTATACCATCCAGGATCATATCGCCAGTATCCGTCCGGCCACCCTGGAGCGGCGCCCCTTTGTGGGACTGCACCCGGTTCATCATTCCATCGGCATCCTGAATGGCATGGGCACCAAGGGCTGTTCCCTGGCTCCTTTTTTTGCAGCACAACTGGTCCGTCATCTCGTATATAGTGAACCCATCGACCCCGAAGGAGATGTAAAGCGGTTTACCCGTATACTTTCCCGCAACATTTCTTAACTTCCTTGCTATAATTTTTGCGGATGAACCAAAACAATGAAGCTGTGTACAGCATCCCGGCCCAATACCGCCGGATGGAGAATATGCATATTGTCTTCTGGCTGGTAAAGGACATCAGCTGGTGCATGATCTGGCGCGAACTGGGACTGGCCATGTTTATTCCCACACTCACCATTGCCATTGTGATTGCCTGGCGCACCCGACAGTTAAAATCGGAGCTGGCCCATAACCTGGCCATTGCCTTCTGGATTACCGCCAATGGGTATTGGATGATCAGTGAATTTTTTCACTTTGATGAATACATTGTTTATGGAACATGGACCGGCAAACATATGGCCCTGATTCCCTTCCTGATCGGGGCTGCCATCCTGTTGTACTATTATGCCATACTGCGCCCACGAGAGATCAGGGAAAATAAAACAACAACGATGTAATCAGGTTTCCCGGATCCCTGCAATTCTTTTATCAATGATTTTACCCGGACGGGTGGGGTCCTGGTTCAGCAGGTCACAAATGGATTGATAGAGTCCGGGCTCTTCATTCCTGAATTCTTCCGGGTTTTCAAAAAAAGTCTCCACGCAAACAGCCCAGAACTCATCAAAATTCGTAGTCGCATAGTCATCCAGCAAATGCGGATCCCCTTCCTTCAGGGCCCTGAAGATCGGACCTCCCTCCAACCGGAACTCCTGTAAACGCTGTTTAAACTTCCGGTCATGACGGTCCTGAAGGCCTAAAAATACATCATAGGAAACGGCATGCGCCATTTCATGTAATCCAACATTCACAGAATCTGAATAATCTTTATATCCCGCCAGAAAGTGACTCCATGAAATATAAATACCATTCCGGCTTACATGCCCGTAATAAGTTTCATTGTCATGATGCAAGGTGTATTCTTTCCGTATGATGTGGATCACCGGAAAATAATCCATCAGAAAATTTCGCAATCCAAAAGTCATTTGTACCGCCGCTCCGCTAATCAGGATTAACATATAATCCTCTTCTTCAATTTCATGAAACCGGAATTCTTTGGCCTGGGCAAATTCGATAGTGCGCAACAGGAACCGTTCACGCAAATCCTTTGATAGTCCTTTGTAATATGGATTGTAACTGCTCAGCCATTCATCATACACGGCACCGTGCTCCATGGCTTTTTCTTCCGCCTGTTTTCTTCTGCTTTCAGGCGATCGTTCAGCATACGGCAGTTCCTCCTCCTTCTTTTTTCTTCCGGCAAGTGCAAAAAGCAGTATAAAGATTCCGAAAATGATTGCAAGATCAGCTGTGTCCATTGATTTACTCTCGCCAGCAGCATTATTATGTCGCTGAGATTGCTGATACGCCTCACCAGGGGGCGGGGGTTGCACCCAGATGGTATCACCCTTCTGGGAAATATAATAGTCTGTAAAACCGGCTGATTCAGTAACAGGTGTAATGGTGGTGTCCCCGGGCATAAAGCATCAAATTTACAGGATTTCTATTCGTAGACAAGGGCTTGACCACGCCCGGAAAATAGACCCCGATTTGCTATCTTTGCCCCCCGGACAAAACACCCGGGACAGTACCGATCCTCCAATAGAAAGGCCCTGTCAACCTGTCAACTTTTCAACCTATCAACTCACTATGTACAGAACTCATACCTGCGGCGAACTCAGAGCAACCCATACCGGCAACCAGGTAACCCTCGCTGGCTGGGTACAAACCGTCCGTAAATTCGGGGCCATCACGTTTGTGGACCTGCGTGACCGTTATGGCATCACCCAATTACTTTTCGGGGAAGATCTGAACAAGGAGCTGGAGGACAGCCCCCTGGGCCGTGAGTTTGTATTACAGGCCACCGGTACCGTAAGCGAGCGGAGCAATAAAAACCTGAATATCCCAACCGGCGATATTGAGATCGCCATCAGTTCTTATAAGATCCTGAATAAATCTGCCGTTCCTCCTTTCACCATCCAGGATGATACGGATGGCGGGGATGACCTGCGGCTGAAATACCGTTACCTGGACCTGCGCCGCAATGCGGTGAAGCGGAATCTGGAATTGCGTTATGCCGTGAACCGTGCCGCCCGGAATTACCTGCACAACCAGGGATTCATGGATATTGAAACGCCGTTCCTGATCAAGTCCACCCCCGAAGGAGCCCGCGACTTTGTCGTGCCTTCCCGCATGAATCCTGGTCAGTTTTACGCCCTGCCGCAGTCACCCCAGACCTTCAAGCAACTGCTGATGGTGAGTGGCTATGATCGCTATTACCAGATCGTAAAATGTTTCAGGGATGAAGACCTGCGGGCTGACCGTCAGCCGGAGTTTACCCAGATCGACTGTGAAATGGCTTTCGTGGAGCAGGAAGATATCCTCAGCATGTTTGAAGGATTAATCAAATCGGTTTTTAAGGACGTAAAAGGCATTGACTATACCGACGCCGTAGAACGTATGACCTGGGAGGATGCGATGTGGAATTTCGGAAACGACAAACCCGATATCCGCTTTGGTATGAAACTGCTGAACCTGAAAAAACCAGGTTCTGTATATACGAACAAGCAAGGCGAATCTGCCCTGATTGATGGGGCCGACTTTAAAGTATTCGATGAAGCAGAGACCGTGATCGCCATTGCCGTGCCCGGTTGCAGCGAATACAGCCGCAAACAAACGGATGAACTCACCGAATGGGTGAAACGTCCGCAGATCGGTATGAAAGGACTGGTCTTTATCAAGTGTAATACCGACGGCACGTATAAAAGCAGTGTCGATAAATTCTATAGTGAAGAGAAACTCAAAGCCATTGCCGATGCCGCAGGTGCCAAAGCCGGTGACCTCGTATTGATCCTGGCCGGTGCTGAAGAAAGAACCCGTAAAGCCGTCAGCGAACTCCGCCTTGAAATGGGCAAACGCCTGGGCTTGCGCAAAGATGATGAATTCCGTTTACTTTGGGTTCTCGACTTCCCGTTATTTGAATACGATGAGGAAGGCAACCGTTGGGTGGCCCGTCACCATCCGTTCACTTCCCCGAAGCCGGCGCAGATCGAAACAATGATCAATAATAACCCCGTGATTGAAAATGCAGCGGAATACCTGCAACATCCCTATGCCAATATCAAGGCCAACGCCTATGATATGGTACTGAACGGGAATGAAATCGGTGGTGGTTCCATCCGGATCTTCCAGCGCGAACTGCAGGAAAAAATGTTTGCGGCCCTCGGCATGGACAAGGAAGAACAACTGCACAAATTCGGTTTCCTGCTAGGCGCCTTCGAATACGG
>JAKQJH010000270.1 GCA_029561255.1 Bacteroidota bacterium
CTGGCTCCCGCTGATAGCAGGACTGCTTCATAGGAAACGGTGGCCGCTTCTACGGGTAGTGCTTCAGCCGGATGGGCTTCTTTAATGACAAATTTCTTTTTATCTTCTTCGGTTCCGCTATTGCCCATATCCACGCCCAACCAGTTGTCGTTGGTCACAGGACGGGATTCATCCACATAGTTTCCGGACACATGCCAGCTGCCAAAGCCGATATCCGGATCCCGTTTTCCCGGGTTGCAGATGCGGTATCTGACATTTTTATTGGTGCTGGGTCCGTATTTGAAATAATTGTTTACTATATTATATGACCCGCCCTCACCGGCGTAGATATTATTACTGCCCCAGTTATAGATCACATTATTCCGGTAATCAACTAATTCGGTCGGGGTATGGCGGATCCCATTGAAGCGTGGACAACGGTTTGTGCAATGCGCAATGAGGTTGTGATGGGCACTTAAATGAAGTCCGCCCCAGATGCCGCCAAAGCCATGATGTTCCCAGTCTTTATCACCTGTTTCAAAATGATAGGAATAGTTCAGGGGCTCACTGATGATATTCCATTGCAGGGTGGTGCTGTCTCCGGCATACACCGAGAACACTTCATCCGTACTCCAGCTGACACTGCAATGATCAATGATAATATTTTTACGTTTCATGCCGCCAAAAGCATCATCCCCGCCGCTGCCGTCTACCATACCTTTCTGTGATTGAAAGCGGTCTCCCATCCGGAAACGCATATAGCGGATGATAATATTATCTCCTCCAAGTGAAACCGGATAATCGGCCAGGCAGATGCCATCGCCAGGGGCGGTTTGGCCGGCGATCGTGGTATTTGTTTTTATGCTTAACGGACTAGTAAGATGAATGGTACCGGACACTGCAAAGACAATAATCTTAGCTCCTTTTGTATTCACGGCTTTTCGGAGGCTTCCTTCTCCATCATCGGCCAGGGTATTAACGATCATCACCTGGCCTCCTCGTCCACCTGAGGTGAATTTGCCAAACCCTTCTGCTCCGGGGAAAGCAATGGCAACGGAAGGGTCAGTGGAAACTGCTTGTTGTACCGGCTGGGCACAGGAGCTGGCACAAATGAAAAGCAGGAGGGGCAGGATTGACCATTGTTTTTTCATAATGAAAAGAAGGGGTTGAAGTAAATAAGGCTGCATCGGTAAAAAATTACTGATGCAGCCTCATTAGTGGTTCGTTATACAAAGAACTTGTTAATATCCCGGATTCTGGCGCAAATTAAAGTTGGCGTCAATAGCTGGTTGCGGTAGGGGTAATAGTTCTCCTTTTCCGGCAACATAACCAGTGGCATAGCGGGCGGCGCAAACAGTATTGACCGTGGTACCTACCCATACAATTTTGGTGGTGCCTGAAGGAGTAGAGGTAGATGCGGTTTTGTACAGAGAATTAAACCATATTCCCCCGACTTGCTGATTATCAGCTGTTGTGTTTGTAATGAGGTACATGGAGGCGGGCAGTGTATTGGTCAGACTATAGGAAGGGTAACCTGCCATATAAGATGGATCAACCATTGGAGTAGCTGCGGCCATTTTAAGCATATTAGCTTTTGATTCAGCTAAAGCTGTGCCTAACAGATTCCAGCGGATCAGATCATATTTCCGAATACCTTCACCACCTAACTCAAGCGCTCTTTCCCGTACGATATACTTAAAGAAATCAGCCTTGGATAAACCGGCAGGAATATCCACACTGGCATCCGGGGTATTGATCGGTTTGTCAAATCCTCTTCTGCGTACCATATTAATCGCATTATAGGCAGCAGTTGTAGGGCCATTAAGTTCATTTTCTGCTTCTGCAAACATCAATAACACATCGGCATACCGGAGAATCTGCCATTTAAGGCTAAAATACTGAATGGCATTCGTGGGTAAAACAACTGGATTAGTGATCCAGTTACGGCGGTATTTACCATCTGTCATATTTGAAATAGGTTGTCCGATACGTGTTCCGGTACTACTGGTAAAATAATGACAAACCGTTACATCACGCCGGGCATCAGTAGAATCAAACAGATAGAAATATGTGGGTAGCGGGTTCACACTGCTGTTACCCAGGTTATTCACCCGCGGACCATTATAATAGCCAAGTTTTGTATCGGCTGTGGCATTACCACCTGTTGCACTGGCCTGGAACATCAATTCACCATTCGGATCGGCTAATGTTCGGGCACAAACCTGATCCTTCCAGAGTCCTCTGAAGCTTGGATTCAGCGAGTGTTGGCCGGATGTCATGATTTCGTTGCATTCGGCTCTGGCAATCTGGTAAAAGGATTGATAGTCTGCATTACGTTGCATGGTACCGTTACTGCGGAGTGCATAACCGCCACGGAATAAGGCCAGGCGGGCACGTAATCCTTTTACAGTGCCTTTGGTAATCCGTTCATCCAGCGGATCGCCGATGCCGGTGATTTCATTCCGCCAGGGCACCAGGCCTTCTGCCATATCCAGGTCAGCAATGAGCCGGTTATATAAAGTGTCCATGCTGACTCTCGCCGGGAAGGGGTCGCTTCCGGATTGGGTGGCAGCAGGCAGGAAATGTGCCGGGAGATCCCCCCAGTTGCGGATGGCTTCAAAATAAAACTGGGCACGAAGCGTAAGTGCTTCACCGTACATCCGTTGCAGTTTTTTCTTTTCCTGTTCGGTACCATTGGTATATATATCCATCTGGGGAATATTGGCGATACAGATATTCGCAAATTCAATCCCCTGGAAAAGCTGGTTAAACGGATTCGTCAGCTGGGCATTTCCCGGTGTGGCGGCATAGCGGGCAATATCTCTCCGGTCATTGTCAGAGGAGCCCGTTGGTCCCTGCATTTCATCATTATCCAGTGGATAATAAAGACTCACGCGTATTCCATAAACGGCATCACCCACAAGACGACTATATACACTCGCCAGCGCCTGGTAAGTAGAGTTTACATCTTTAAATACCAATGGGGCGGTTACCTCAGTAATGGGTTTCTGGTCCAGGAATTTTTTACAACTGCCGGCCAGCAGGGCTATGATAAAGGCCCCCAGTAAAACGATTTTATTATAATTAGTTTTTTTCATTTTGAATAAGTTGTTGAGTTATTAAAATGAAGCATTTACACCAAAGACAAAACTGCGGCTTTTCGGATACGCGGAGTAATCGAGGCCGGGTGTCAGCGGATTG
>JAKQJH010000376.1 GCA_029561255.1 Bacteroidota bacterium
AACATAACCGGAATGATAATAGGTACCGCTTTGATCCTGGGTGGTGAAGGCAAAATAAATTTTGCCCCAGTCGGTATTCAGGAAACCGCCGGTAAACGGATAGCCATAGAATTCGCCATCAAATTTTTTACCCTCCACCCGTGTAAATTTAAAATCTTTCAGGTACGGTTCACTTTCCGGTGTGGGACGAAGATCGATAATAAAGGTGCCAATCACTGAATCAGCCACCGGTTTTGTTTGCCCGCTGGCACTGAAAGAAAACAAACATCCTGTAATAAAGGCTGTAACTAACCATTTTCGCATATTGTTCTATTTTAAGTGTTTCTTACCTGTCTTTCTTCATGATCTGTTGAGGAGAATGAACGCCTCGCTTGATCTTTTCCGCAACCAGCAGGGCTCTTTCAATTTTCTTATCCACTGATTTTACCATGTTTACAAGGGCCATCAGTCCGCGTTTATTGCCGGGGGTAAGCCGGTTAAATACAACCTCCGCCTCCGGATCGGTGCGCAGGACTTCCGCCAGTTCTTCGGGCATCGGGAATTGTAATTCGCTGGTATCAATAGTAAATGTTGCTTTTACCTGTTTGCCTGCAACCAGCTGAAGTTGCCGGAGGTACTTACTGCTAATCATGACATAATGCATGCCTTCTTTGGTCTTCATAACTGCCGCGTGTAACCGGATTTTTCCCGCCAGGGTGCATATCACCCGTTTATTCCCACCAATCGTCAGCTTTTTTACCAGGGCAGGTGACAGCTCAAGGTAATGCATATACCCCTTACCCGTTTTAGCTATGGTATACAGATCTTTCATCCATTTTTTTCCAGCCATTCTTTCGGGCTCAGGCCGGTGGCTTTTTTAAAGGCCCGGTTAAAAGTAGCCTTGCTGTTAAAGCCACAATCAAAGGCGATGCCGAGCAAGGTTTGTTTTTTATGTTCGTCGTTGTCCAGCATTTCCTTTACGGCATCGATCCGGAACTGATTAACAAAATCATTGAAATTCTGTTCAAATCCCTGGTTAATCGTTCTGGAGATCACGGCCGGGTTGGTCTTCAATTCCCGGGCTACGGTGGCCAGTGATAGTTCAGGATCTTCGTACGCTTTATGAACCTGCATTTGTTCCAGTATTTTCTCCTTCCAGCCGGTCAATTGTTCATTGGACTGTTTCTTCAGTACCGGTTCCACCGAAATCACTTCTGCTTCTTCGGTTATTGCTTCCTGTTGATCAGAAATGGCCGGTAACAGCAATAGTGTATGGGGATAACCGTTTCCCCGGGTACGAAAGGGTACTTTGGTTTCGATGGAATTGGCATAGCCGGTAATGGCGATATAATAAAACAGGATGCCGAAGAACAGAAAGTACCACCAGAAACCTTTGTAAGCAAGGTCAAAGATTTCCCCCAATACAAAGAACAGTAGCCGGAAAGCCAGCATGACCAGGAAGGCCAGCAGGAAATTCCGGATCCAACGGAACAGGACACTGTCGGCATAGCTGATCACCTGCACCATCAGTTTGAGGTAAAGCTGGTAGTAGCGAAAGGCTAATAAGAAATAGATCAGCATGGATACAAAACCAGTCAGCTGGTACCAGGTATCAAAATCGGGATCGACGCCGGAAGCCAGGAAATAATAATCGCCTAAAACCAGTTTATCGGTCGTTACCATTACCACGCTATACAACAAGTATAGTACTCCGGGTACGAATTGCAGCCATTCTCTTTTTCCAAAACGGAAGGAAGGGTTGAGCAGGCTTTGCACATAGAAGTAAATCACCGGCCCGATGAAGTATAAATGCTGGAAAGGGGTATAAAACAGGATATCCCGGTAAGGTTGGGTATCATACCAGCCGGCAAATCCGGTCATCCAGGGACAGATATAGAGGATACAGAGGAACAGAAACAGGCTGAGCCATTTATCGGAGCGGGTCTCATTGAGCACACCTTTCCTGTACAGGAGCAGTGCATAGACGAGTCCGTGAATAAAGAAAATCAGCAGAAGTGAGCTGAAGAGGTTAAAACTGAAATGCATGCCGGTTTCGCTGTTACGTTGGTCGGTAAAACAGCTGTAACGCAGAAAGGGGCAAAAGGTTATGAAAAAAGGGATTCAAATCATGATCTGAGACGCGGCAAGTAAAAAAAAGGGGCTGTCGCAGTACCTGTTTGCTGCATTATTGCAGGTAAACCGGATGTTGCGACAGCCCCCTGGATTCAGGACTTGGATTTCTTATTTATCCTACTTTTTCAGATTGAGACTTCTGTTGAGCGTGAAACCGAGTGACCAGTTTCTGAGTTTCAGGTTCGTGGTATTCCTGGCCAGCTGATCGATATTGGAAGAGTTC
>JAKQJH010000393.1 GCA_029561255.1 Bacteroidota bacterium
ACGGCTCAGGAAAGAATGTCCGTTACTCATGTCTTTAAAAACTACTAACCGGTAGCTGTCGGGATGGAGTCCTTTTTTCATAATACTATGATTTTTAAGGCTATACGGATTTTGCCGTATAGATGAATAGATAAATTTGGGTTGCAAATATAGGCCGGAAGCGGCTTTCGGCCAAATAAAGGGGCAAAAAGATGAAAGCGCCAAGTGAGCTCAGTTTCCGGCTTTCGCCTTCCACTTACTTACCCGACGCTTTCTGAAAACCGCCTTATTGAAGGGCTGTTTCCGGAGATTTTCCACCGTTTGAAAGGCTTCTGAATCCCCTTTTGCATTTCTGTCTTATTGCTAAGACATCGTGCAGTTGTATACCAAATCTAATCTTTTTAAAACCCTGTTTCCAAATTTTCAGCCAATATGATATGCACCCATTCTGCACTTAATTATGCACCTGAAATAGCCGCTTATCCCCCATTTAATCCCGCATATTCACATATTGAAGCGGGAACCCGAGATTGGCTGTTTTGCAGAGCTGGATCACCGACTGCAGGTCATCTATTTTCTTTCCCGTTACCCGTACCAGGTCATCATTGATTGATGCCTGTACCTTCAGCCCGGCGTCTTTTATCAGCTTGACGATCTTTTTGGCATCTTCCTGTACCAGGCCATTCCTGACTTTCACTTCTTTTTTCCAGACCTTCCCGCTTTGGGCTCCTGCTTTGGATGCATCAAAAGCCTCGGGTGCAATCCCCTGTTTATGGGCCCGGTTGATCAATACATCAATCAGTTGTCCCATTTTCATATCGTCATCGGTTTCCAGCTTGAGCAGAAACTCCTTTTTATCCAGGTTAATCACCACATGGGACCCTTTAAAATCAAACCGGTTTGTGATTTCTTTGTTGGTTACATTGACGGCATTGTCGAGTGCCTGGGCTTCTACTTTACTGACAATATCAAAGGATGGCATAGTTGTTCGTTTTGGTATTTTACAAATATAAAAAAAGTCCGGCCGCAGCGGCCGGACTCTGGAAAAGATTTAATGGATAAGGTTTTAATTATCGCCCCCTGTTTTTACGCGGTTCTGCTCATCGGAGGCGCCGCCTGTTTTCCGCTTCTGCCCGTTGTTATTCATTTTACCCTTACTGAAACGGTAGGTGAATCCAAGCGCTACCTGGCGGGAATCCCGGCGTTGCTGAAAAGCGGCATCGATATTACTGTATTTAATGGTCCCTTTAATTTTCTGTGAGTACAGCACATCACGCATATTCAGCCGTAAAGTTCCTTTGCCTTTGAATACCTGTTTGCTGAATCCCATATTCATCATCCCGAATCCTTTGATCCGGAACACTCCTTCCACTCCACCTGTCATATAGAAACCGCCAAGTTCTGCACTGAGTGTTTTGCCCAGTTTAAACTGGTTATTGGCATTGAACTGTCCGGTAGTGGCACTGATCGTTACGGGATCGCCATTAAGGATTCCTTCAAAACGGTTATTGAACAGGTTGGCATAGATATTTCCGGTCCACCATTTATTCAACTGCCCGCCTGCACTAACGGCAATCCCATACTGCCTTTGTTTGGCAATATTCTGCTTGCGGATCACTGTTTCGTTTTTGTCCGGATCCTGTTCCAGCACATCATTCATGATATCGGTGGTACGGGTATAGTTCAGGGTGGTATTCAGAAATCCTTTATAAGTATGACTCAGTTCAATATTCTGGGAGAACTGGGGTTGCAGGTTGGGATTCCCCTGCTCAAATGTGTATTTGTCCAGGAACATGATAAACGGATTCAGGTCTTCATAATCAGGACGCTCCACCCGGCGGCCATAATTCAGTCCGAATGTGTTTTTTTCATCCGCCGTATACTGCAGAAAGGCGGTTGGAAATAACTGGGTATAGTTTCTTTTGAATTTATCGCCAGTCGTTACCTGGTTACCTTTTGCATTGGTGTTTTCCAGACGCAGTCCCAGTTGTGCGGTCAGTTTCTTTGACAACGGGCGGCTGTAATTGACATAGGCCGCATTGATATTCTCCTCATAAATGAAATGATTGCTGCGCCCGAAGTCCCTGACCCGGATGCCATAATTCAGGCTGTCGTAAATGGCATTATTATCCGTGTTTACAAAACTGGTCTTCACTCCCGCTTCAAACCGGGCCCCCTTGGCCAGCGGATGAACATAATCCATTTTACCAGAATAGATATGGATATCCTGGGGCAGGCTGCCCAGTAAAGTATCAGCTTTCATCAGGGGTGCACCACTTGCATCATAATACGCATTCACCAGGTCCTGCAGGTTGGTACTGTTGTAGGTCAGGAAATCCGCATCTGCCGTTAATTCACGACCGGTGGAATCAAACACATGCCTGAAATTCAGATTGGCACTGTAGTTCTGCCATTTCTTATCATTCGATGCACTGGCAAAAGTCCGGCTCAATAAGGTCCGGTTGGGGTCGGAGATCAGTACATCACTGCTGTTACCAAAGGTTCCGGGATTATTAAATCCATTCAGCACAATTCCAAAAGTGGTTTTCTTTGTGGCAAAATAATCAAAGCCGAGTTTGGCATTGAAATTCTCGCTATTATCCCGCATCCTGGATTCCTGGTCAAAGTAGGAACGTACTTCTTTAGTGGACGACTCAATGAATTTCCGTTGTATGTCGAGATCCTGAAAGTTTTTCCGGTTATTATAACCCAGGGTGGTGAAAAAATTGACTTTATTTTTCCGGTAATTAAATGTTACCGACTCATTGAATTTGGGATAGCGACCCTGGCTCCAGGTGGTGGAGATGGAACCATTATATCCAAACTGTTTGGTCTTCTTTGTTTTGATATTAATTATACCGCTGTTGCCGGCTGCATCGTATTTGGCCGGAGGATTCGTCATAATCTCAATCTGGTCCAGCTGATTGCTGCTGAGGCTGCGCAGGTAATTGGCCAGGTCGGTACCGGATAAATAACTGGGACGGCCATCGATAAATACCTGTACGCCCTGTTTTCCTTTCAAACTGATATTACCATCCTTATCAACAGAGATACCCGGCGATTTTTCCAATACTTCCATGGCTGATGTACCCACATTGGTTACCGATGCCTCTACATTCACGACGGTCTTATCAATCCGTTGCTCGATAAGCGGTTTTTTGGCAGTTACTGTAACCCCGCCCATGGATTTGGGCTGTGGGATCAGGTCGATGTTTTTTAACACGATCAGCTCATTGGTGTCATTCAGTTCAACAGTCTCAGAATAGCCCTTTTCATGCCCAACGGCTGAAATACGTACGAAGTACCTGCCCGCTGCCACTCCCTCAAATTCAAACCGCCCATTGCGGTCGGCGACACTGATTTTTGCCACACTCGAGTCGCTGGCCCTTAAAAGGGTAATGGTAGCCGATTCCAGGATTTTTGCACTACCATCAGTTACGGTACCCTTAATCCGGCCTGTTCCGTTCTGGGCCTGGCTTATCATCGATACAGCCAGAAGGGCGATTGCCATAAAATGTTTAAAATATCTCATAATCGTTGATTTTAATGTGTAGTACCTGTCTTTGGATATTACATCCCAAAATTCAGTACTTTGCATTACATAGTTCATTGTTTTAAATTAAACGGCCTGTTTCAGGGATGTTCGGCCGTTTCTAAGTATGGAAGTATGACGGTTTGAGGCAAACCGGGTTACAAATCAGCCCTTGTTTCGTATTAATGGCGATTTAGACGGATAGACGGAATATTGACCACGGTCAATAGTAAATAAGGATTGGGGGCAGGTGGAAGATCTCTCTAGAGCCCAAATTCAGCCCGAATTGCTTCCGCATAAGTGCGGCCGGAGGTAAGCCGGGTTCCGGCTTTATCGTCCATTATAAAGAGATAACGGCCATTAAAATGCCGGTGCATCTCCCGGATACGGTCCTTATTGATTATATACGATTTCTGAATGCGGTAAAACTGGGAAGGCAGTTTTTCGGAAAGGGTGGTAAGGGAATGATCCGTCAGGTGCTTGACACCTTCAGTCGTATGTATGTAAACATATTTGTCCTCCGCTTCCATATAAGCAATCTGTTCAAAGCGCAGCAGGATGATCCGGTCCCCTATTTTGATCGGCAAGGCGGTTGCTTTGGGTGGGGCCTGTAATTGACGGATTATTTCCTGAAGTCCGCTCACATCAATGCCCGGACCTGGTCCTGCAATTTTTCCAAACTCCGTTAATTTCCGGATACTTTGCTCCAGTCGTTCTTCCTTGATCGGTTTCAGGAGGTAATCAATGGAAAAACTTTCAAAGGCCTTGATGGCATATTGCTCGTAAGCGGTGGTGAAAATAATATTGGGTTTATAATCGAGCTGTTCAATTACTTCAAAACCGGTGAGGTCGGGCATCTGAATATCCAGAAAAATAAGATCCGGACGGAGGGCGTGAATTTTCTCAATAGCTTCCCTCCCGTTTCCCGCCTCGTCAATCACTTCAATACTTCCACTGAATTCAGCTAACAGGCTTTTCATGAGACGGCGGGCAGCCGGCTCATCATCAATGACAATCGTTTTAAATAACCGGTTCATTCTTAATCAGTTTATTTAATGTAAGTACCACTTGTTTTTCCGGTTGATTGATAAACCGTATTTCATAGAGGCCGGGAAATAACAGGTCCATTTTATCGTATACACTTTTTACGCCATAACCGGGTGTGAGCTCATCCGGAAATGCGGGACCATTATCCGCGATAGAAATCTGCATTTGCTCTCCCTGTATATTTACACTCAGGTGAATCTCGGTCATCAGTCCGGTAGCTTTCAACCCATGCTTCACCGCATTCTCCACCAGGGGTTGCAGGAGAAACCGGGGTAACAGGTAATGTCCGGCCTCTGGTTCTACCGCCACTGTGTAATTGAGCTGATCCTCAAAACGGATCTTCTCAATCTGCAGGTAAACTTCCGTCATCGCCACTTCATCATTTACACTGGAGAAATTATTCTGGCTGTAATTAATGCTGTACCGGAACAAGTCTGCCAGGGCAATGGTCATACGCCGGGCTTTTTTGCCATCTGTAACAGACAGATCAGCAATAGAATTAAGTGCATTGTACAGAAAATGCGGATTCACTTTGGAATGCAGCGCATCCAGTTCTGCCTTGGTCTTCAGCGCCATCAGGCGGGTAACTTCCAGTTCTTTTTCATTCAGTTTCCGCTTACGGTCCAGTTCCACATAACTAACCGATGCATAAATCAGTCCGGCCGTGGCCGCATTATAAAAGCTGAAAAGCAACGTGGCTTTGAGTTTTACAAATTTCATCCCGTTTTCAAAATAATTGATCCCGGTATAGATGATCAAGGCAGAGACAATAATCGTAAGAATGATGACCGCATGATAGCGGACAAAACTGAGTTGTTTCAGCGATTTGATCCGGTTGACCAGAAGAAAAGAATTATAGACAAAGAAAGTGATGAGTATGGTATTCAGTACCTGGAATAAAGCCGCATTTGCCCAACCTTTCTGGGCTGCTTCCACGAAGAGTTCAGATGAAATGGCCGTCAGGGAAAACATAAAACAAATGGCCACGAGTAGAACAGCCAGGTTTTTCCTTAGCCATTGATTGGGTATACCGGTAAACAGTCTGTTGAATACCGACATCAGGTAAATGGCGAGGGTCAGCATGATGGCAGACCCTCCGATGATGATAATCTGGATCCAGAACGGTATTTGCATGGGGGCAAGATATTAAAACCGGGCATAAAAATGAGCGTTTACCCGCCAACTACCCTATTTCAGGTGTGAACTGATTATCTTGCATAAAAATTTAAAATGATCATTGATTTCAGGTCCGATACGGTCACCCGTCCCACCCCGGGTATGCAGGAAGCCATGATGAAAGCCCCGGTGGGGGATGATGTATTTGGAGAAGATCCCTCCATCAATACCCTCCAGGAAATGACTGCGGACCTGTTTGGCATGGAAGCGGCATTATTTTGTCCTTCCGGCACCATGACCAACCAGATTGCGATCAAATGTCATACCCAACCCGGTGATGAAGTGATTTGTGATGAGAGCTCCCATATTTATCAGTATGAGGGAGGCGGGATTGCATTGAACTCAGGAGCCTCTGTCAAATTATTATATGGTGATCGGGGCCGGATTAACGCCCGCCAGGTGGAAGAAGCGATCCAGCCAGATGATGTACACCGGGCACATACACGTATGGTATCCCTGGAAAACACCAGTAACCGGGGAGGTGGCAGTTGTTATACGTTCAGCGAAATACAGGCGATACAACAGGTATGTATGCGGCATGACCTGGCTTTTCACCTCGATGGAGCCCGTCTCTGGAACGCAATCGTGGCCAGGAAAGAAGATCCCCTGCACTATGGTAAAGTATTTGACAGTATCTCAATTTGCCTGAGTAAAAGCCTGGGATGTCCCGTAGGCAGTTTATTGCTGGGCACCAAGGACTTTATCAAAAAAGCAAAACGATACCGAAAAGTATTCGGAGGTGGCATGCGGCAAGGTGGTTTTATGGCGGCTGCAGGTATCTACGCCCTGGAGCATCACATAGAAAGACTGAAAGAAGATCATGCAAATGCCAAAGCGATTGCAACTGCTATTTCATCCCGCAGTTTTGTCAAAATGATGTTGCCGGTGGAAACCAATATCATCATTTTTGAACTCGATGAAAGCCTGACGGCCCCGCAACTGGTTGCCCGCCTGAAAGAACAGGATATTCTGGGATATGCTATTTCTCCCAACCGGGTAAGGTTAGTGACGCACCTGGACATTACTCCGGCCATGACCGAAAAAACAATTCAAGTATTCAACCAATTATAAAATCATGTTACCCCGTATCAACCCCACACAAACCAATGCCTGGAAAAAGCTAAAAGCGCACCAGGCGGAAATCAGCCAGACCAATATGCGTGAATTATTCCGGCAGGACAGTGAGCGGTTTCTGAAATATTCACTCTGTACAAAAGACCTTGTTTTCGATTATTCAAAGAATATCCTGAATGAGCAAACCCTTCAATTGCTCGAGGAACTGGCAATGTCGTGTAAACTACCTGAAGCTATTCAATCGATGTTTAACGGGGAGCAGATCAATGCAACTGAAAAACGGGCAGTCCTGCATACAGCCCTCCGCAATTTTTCTGGTAAGCCGGTATTCACACAGGGAGTGGATGTAATGCCCGGCATTAAGAAAGTACTGAAAAAAATGAAGGGGTTCTGTGAGCAGATCCATAGCGGGAAGCACCGGGGGTATACCAATAAGAAAATAAAGTACATTGTCAATATCGGTATTGGTGGTAGTGACCTGGGGCCGCTGATGGTAACGGAGGCCCTGAAACCTTATTGGATGGAGGGGATTGAAACCTATTTTGTATCCAATGTCGATGGCACCCATATTTCGGAAACCCTGAAAAAAGTTGATCCCGAACGTACACTTTTCCTGGTCGCCTCTAAAACATTCACTACCCAGGAAACCATGACCAATGCCCTGACGGCCCGTGACTGGTTCCTTAAAAAAGCGAAAAAGGAAACATATGTGGCCAAACATTTTGTAGCCCTGAGCACAAATGAAAAGGAAGTGGTGAAATTCGGAATAGACAAGAACAATATGTTTGAATTCTGGGACTGGGTTGGTGGACGTTATTCACTCTGGAGTGCTATTGGACTTTCCATTGCACTGACCATCGGCTATAAAAATTTTGAACAACTGCTTAAAGGGGCTCATCATATTGATGAACATTTTGCGACCTCCCCTTTCGGGAAAAATATACCGGTGATCATGGCCCTGACGGGTATCTGGTATACCAACTTCTTCGGTGCTCAGTCTGAAGCAATTCTGCCTTATGATCAATACCTGCATCGCTTTGCCGCTTATTTTCAGCAAGGCAATATGGAAAGTAACGGGAAAAGTGTGGACCGGAATGGCGAACCGGTTGATTATGCCACTGGCCCGGTGATCTGGGGTGAACCCGGCACGAACGGACAACATGCTTTCTATCAGCTGATCCACCAGGGAACCCCGCTGATTCCCTGTGATTTTATTGCCCCGGCACAATCGCAGAATCCGATTGGCGATCACCATGTAAAACTGCTGAGTAATTTCTTTGCCCAGACCGAAGCCCTGATGAATGGAAAAACAGAAGCAGAGGCGGAAGCAGAGCTGGAGAAACAAGGTTTGAGTACGGAGGAAATAGCCAGATTACTGCCTTTTAAAATTTTTAATGGCAACCGGCCTACTAATTCTATTCTTCTTAAAAAAGTAACTCCATTTACACTGGGCGAACTGATTGCCCTTTATGAACACAAAATTTTTGTACAGGGGGTTATCTGGAATATTTATAGTTTTGATCAATGGGGTGTGGAACTGGGTAAACAACTGGCCAATAAAATTTTACCTGAATTAAAAGGTAAAACACCTGTTACGAATCATGACGCTTCGACCAACGGATTGATCAATAGTTGGAAAAAAATGAAATAATAGCTAAATTAGACAGCATAAAACCTGTTTTATGAAAGTAATCTTTCTTTCCATTGGCCTGCTGGCAGTTACATCAGTTGCTGGTCAGCAAAAAGAAACGATTGACCTGGATGAACTCATCCGGTACCGGTACGATTCATCCCTGCACAAGATGAAATGGTCATCGGAATTTTTACAAAAGCAATTAAATCCAGCCCCAAACCCGAACACCCAGCCTGAAAGCAAGGACCTTAAGGGGCAACTGGATTATCAATTACCCAATGGCGATCTGGTATTCCGTTTACCAACCGACCGGATGCCCTGTGTAAAACCAGGGAATCAGCTCCTGTATACCATGCCGGTACTTCCGTTTAAAAAAGAACAGATCCAACCTGAGAAGCCGGGTAGTATCCCCAATCCGGCGTTATAAATAACCGAATAGGTCATATGTATCTGCTTAGGGGATGGCGGCTACGCCGCTTTTTTAACACATAGTCACATAGAGACATAGGAGAGACATAGAAAGCGAATGTATTTCTATGTCTCTCCTATGTTATTCTTATAGCATCATCCTGCTTTAGATCAGTTGTGTTTGTAAGGATTGCTGATCTTTAGTTGAAATTCTAACCCTATGTGTTAAAAAATTTCGTGAAGCGGATGGCGGCTACGCCGCTTTTTTAACACATAGTTACATAGAGACATAGGAAACACATAGTCAGAAATTGGATACTATGTGTCTTCTATGTTATCCTTTTAGCGTGTTCCCCCTAAAGGTCTGCGGTGTTTATAATGCTATAAGAACTTTAGTGAAAAATTAAACCTATGTGTTAAAGTATTCCGCGTAGCAGATAGAGGTCACGGCGATTCATATTGCCATAATTCAAATTCCTTAACGACAAAAAACCAGCTGGGCGTCATAAAAAAAAAAGCCCTCCGTTGACCGGAGGGCTTTGTATAAAGTGAGTGGATACTACT
>JAKQJH010000400.1 GCA_029561255.1 Bacteroidota bacterium
CTCATTATAATAATCCAAGCCGGCCACAAGCTTATTTCTGAATCCGAATATTTCTTTCTCGAGCACATATTTTGGAGAAATACCATAAATATCAGATGCCGTGTCTGCATATGTGAACCAGGATGACATATTAATTTGCAAGTCTTTTCTTCCGTAAAGAAAGTTCGCTTCAAGCCGCCCCAAAGACCCCCAGAAGGATTTTACGCCGAGATTAACATTGGTAAAATTGTCACGCCCGTCATCATCATTACATCCCGGCTGATACTGGTGCCGGTTCTGTTCCATTTGTGTTTTCGTCAAAGCTCCGGGTAACTGATAATCAATCCGGTTAAAAGACGCGCCGAGCGAAATATTGAACAGGTCGTGATATGCGTACCCTACATCAAAACCTCCACCCTGCGCTGAATACTTGGAACGATCCCGATAGCCGTCAATATAATTATTGTCACCGGTTACAGCATACGTCCATTTACCCGTCGCCCCAACAATGCCTACGCGTTCGTTGTGCAAGCCGTAGCTTCCTCCGATTACTGAAGTATTTACTGTTGGTTTACCCTCGCCCTTCTTTGTTATGATATTGATAACACCGCCGATGGCTGCATCACCGTAAAGAACACTACCCGGACCACGGACAATTTCAATTTTCTCGATACTGTTCACGGGCATCTGCAGCCAATTAATCGAGGCCATGTCTGCCCTGTTTAATCGTCTGCCGTCGAGCATAATCAAAGTTTTGCCATAAGGATTTTCTCCGCCAAAGCCTCTCACATCAATGACGGACTGCGAAGAATTACCGCTATAAGAACGGAAATAAACACTTTCCAGTTTGTCCAGCGCCTCAACAACAGTGGTCGCTCCTGATTTTTCAATTTCTTCCGAGGTAATTACCGTTACATTAGCCGGTGTTTTGCGGATTTCCTGCTCGTCACGCGTGGCGGTAACCACAATTTCCTGCAGTTTTACGGCAGTTTCTTCATCTTTTTTTTCCTGGGCTGATAATGGTGGGACTAAAAAAATTAAACAGAACAGAATTGAAACAAAAACTTTTTTCATGAAACTTCTCCTCTCCCCCTCGGGATTAAAGTAAGTAAGAGAATCCGTAAAGTCTCCTGGCTCGCGGCAACCTACTTTCCACTCCTTCCCAATGCCAAAGCATCAGTGGATAAACATGGATTTCGTTCCGCTTACAGTTGCGGGGCAGCGCCGGATTTTGACCGGCTTCCTTGTTTGGACACTCTGATTCAGGTTAGCAATGTCATTCTGGGAGACGCGTTTTGCGGATGCGCATCCACC
>JAKQJH010000404.1 GCA_029561255.1 Bacteroidota bacterium
TTGTTTCACTTACACAGTCAATGATGATTTTTATAACAGCCGGTCTTATACCGAAATTCTCGAACATAACGGACAACAGGCGGCTTTTGTACCCGACTATGTATTAATCGAACTTCCGGCCCTGCTCTCCAAAAATTATCCGACTGAGCTGATGTCGATGAGCGATCTCGTGGTGCTGGTATGCCGGGCCAACCGGATCTGGACAGAATCTGATCAGCTGGTGATCAATAGCATTCAGCCATTAACCGGCAACAAACTTCATTTCATTATTAACGGATCACAACTGAAAGAAGTTGAAGCGGTGATCGGCGATCTTCCTAAAAAAAGAAGCATCCTTCGTAAAAAACTTAAAAACCTGTTCCGCTTCCAGTTCTTTTCAAGCAACCGTATTTAATTAACCGAATTGAAAAAAACCCTCAATAAAATCATCCGGGAAGACAACTTCCTTTCTTTAGCCGGAAACCTGGTGATCGCTGCGGCCGGTCTGGCTGGCTTTGCCCTGCTGGCCCGTAGTCTTCAGCTGAATCAGTTTGGAGAATGGATGCTTTTTATTTCTTCGGGTTCCTTTATAGAAATGTTCCGCTTCGGTATCACCAATACCGGACTGGTGCGTTACCTATCCGGTGCGGATGAACACACCCGCATAAAACTTATCGGTTCCAATTCGGTCATCAGCCTCATCAGCTCGCTGGTGATTATCGCCCTCCTGGTTAGCTGCAATCTGCTCTTCCATACTTCACTGGAAAAAGCAGGTTACGGATTGTTCTTTACCTGGTATCCCCTGCTGGCCCTGGTGAACCTGCCCTGGAACAATGCCCTGGTGGTACTGCAGGCCGACCGGAAATATGGAAAGATGCTGCTCATCAAATCCATGAACAGCCTTCCGTTTTTAATGGTGGTTCTGGTTAATTATTTCACCGGCTATTTTACATTGACACAACTGGCCATTGCCTTACTGATCATCAATGCCCTGACCTCCCTGATCAGTCTGGCTGCCGGATGGGATGGACTTCGCTATATATTCAAAGCAACCCGTGCTTCCACCAATACCCTGCTGCATTTTGGAAAGTATACCACTTTTACCCTTGTAGGAACCAACCTGCTGCGCAGTGCCGATTCCATTATCATCAGCCTAAGCCCGATGGGAGTAAATGCCGTTGCCTTGTACAGTATTCCGCTTAAACTGACCGAACTGCAACAAATACCCCTGCGCAGTTTTGCCGCCACCGCTTTCCCTAAAATGTC
>JAKQJH010000405.1 GCA_029561255.1 Bacteroidota bacterium
TATTTTCGGGCCCCGTCAGAATCCCAACGGTCCTTATGCAGCAGTAATACCCTTATTTGCCGAAGCACTCCTGCAAAAGGTTCCGCCTACGATCAACGGAAACGGTACGCATAGCCGCGACTTCACCTATGTGTCTAATGCAGTACAGGCGAATATTCTGTCCTTGTTTACCAGCAACCCTGAAGCCATTAACCAGGTGTATAATATCGCCTGTGGTGAACAAACCTGTCTGCTGGAATTGTTTAACGGGCTTAACAGCGAAGCCGGCACTGACCTGCAACCGGTTTTCGGCCCTGAACGCCTGGGTGACGTGAAGCATAGCCTGGCAGATATCACCAAAGCCAGAAAACTTTTGGGGTATGAACCGGATATCGCTGTGGCAGAAGGCCTGAGCAGGACATTTGCCTGGTATCGCGCTCAATTGATTAGCCAATAAACAGGAATAACATGTCTGATACAAATACCCACCGTTCCATCATCATCACGGGTGGTGCCGGCTTTATTGGGTCGCATGTAATCCGGTTGTTTGTAAACAACTATCCGGCGTACCGGATCATCAACCTGGATGCACTCACTTATGCCGGCAACCTGGAAAACCTGCGGGATATTGAAAAGGCTCCGAATTATTTTTTTGAAAAAGCGGATATCCTGGATATAGCGGCGCTTGAACGGATTTTTGTTACACATACGCCGGATGCCGTAATTCACCTGGCCGCGGAAAGCCATGTGGACCGGTCCATTATTTCCCCGCTCGATTTTGTCTATACCAATGTGATCGGTACCGTTAATCTCCTGAATACGGCCCGCCATTTCTGGAAGGACAGTTATGAAGGCAAACGCTTCTATCATATATCAACCGATGAAGTATATGGTGCCCTCGGCGATACCGGCTTCTTTACTGAAGACACCAGGTACGACCCGCACTCTCCTTACAGCGCTTCCAAAGCAGCCAGTGATCATTTTGTACGGGCTTATCATGATACCTACGGATTGCCCGTGGTAGTGAGTAACTGTTCAAATAATTACGGCCCTAATCATTTCCCCGAAAAACTGATCCCCCTCTTTATTAATAATATCATTACCAAAAAGCCGCTGCCGGTTTACGGAGATGGATTGTATACCCGCGACTGGCTCTTTGTAAAAGACCATGCCACGGCAATTGACAATGTGTTTCACAGTGGTCAGAACGGGCAGACCTACAATATTGGCGGGTTTAACGAATGGCGGAATATCGACCTCGTGAAACTGCTCTGTAAGCAAATGGATGAGAAACTGGGCAATGCCCCCGGCACCAGTGAAGTTCTGATAACGTATGTAAAAGACCGCCCCGGGCATGACCGCCGCTATGCCATTGATGCCACCAAGATCAATAAAGAACTGGGCTGGTCTCCCTCCGTTACCTTCGAAGAGGGCCTTTCTCAGACAATTGACTGGTACCTGCACAATACCGAATGGCTGAAAAACGTTACCAGCGGCGCGTATCAGCATTATTATGACGAACAGTATAAAGACAGAAACTGATTAATAGTTTAGTCGTTTAGTTGTTTAGACGTTTAGATCATACTTTGATGATCTTCTTCTAAACGACTAAACGACTAAACGACTAAACCCTCAAACCATCCCTCATGAAAGGCATCATCCTCGCCGGCGGCTCCGGTACCCGGCTTTACCCGATCACCAAGGCCATTTCCAAACAATTAATGCCCATCTACGATAAGCCGATGATTTATTATCCGCTTTCCGTACTGATGATGGCCGGCATCCGTGAAGTTTTAATTATCACCACACCGGAAGACAATCCTTCTTTTATTCGCCTGCTCGGTGATGGCAGTAAAGTGGGTTGCCGTTTTGAGTACGCGATCCAGGAAGTGCCTAACGGACTGGCACAGGCTTTTGTGATCGGCGAAAAATTTATCGGGGATGACAAAGTAGCCCTGGTACTCGGTGATAATATTTTCTATGGTACCCGGATGGGTAAGCAGCTGAAAGACCTGGCCCATGTGGAAGGCGGTTATGTGTTTGCCTACCAGGTGGCCGATCCGGAGCGTTACGGGGTAGTGGAATTTGACGAACACTACAATGCCCTCAGTATTGAAGAAAAACCCGCTAAGCCCAAATCCAATTTTGCGGTTCCCGGCTTATACTTCTATGACAACAGTGTAGTGAAAATCGCGAAGGAATTAAAACCCTCTCCCCGCGGCGAATACGAAATCACCGATGTAAATAAAGAATACCTCCGCCGCGGCGATCTGAAAGTGGCCCTGCTCGACAGGGGTACCGCCTGGCTCGATACCGGCACCTTTGATTCCCTGAGTGATGCCAGTGAGTTTGTACGCGTAATTGAAAAAAGACAGGGCAACAAGATTGGCTGTATTGAAGAGATCGCTTTCCGGAACGGGTTTATCAACCGTGAACAACTGGATGCGATTGCGGTGGAATTAGCGAAGAGTGGATATGGAGAATACCTGAAACGAATCATTTAAAACCTGACTCATGAAAATTGCTGTTGTTGGTACCGGATATGTCGGACTGGTAAGTGGTACCTGTTTTGCCGATACCGGGAATGATGTGACCTGTATTGATATTGACGAAAATAAAGTACGTAAGCTCAATGCCGGAGAAATTACCATCTATGAACCCGGACTGGAGAAAGTATTTTCCAGGAACCTAAAGGAAGGACGACTTCATTTCACTACTTCGCTGGAAAAAGGAATCGAAGGTGCGGCCATCCTGTTCCTGGCCCTGCCTACCCCTCCCGGTGAAGATGGCAGTGCCGATCTGAAATATATTCTGGGCGTGGCCGCCGATCTGGGCAGGCTGTTCAAACCCGGAGATTATAAAGTAATCGTGGATAAAAGCACCGTACCAGTGGGTACGGCCGATAAAGTGACGGCAACGATTCTGGCCGCCGCTTCAACGGATATTTCCGGATGTTTTGACGTGGTCAGTAACCCCGAATTTTTAAGGGAAGGGGCCGCCGTGGAAGATTTTATGAAACCGGACCGCGTGGTGATCGGCAGCAGTTCAGAGCGGGCCCGTAAAATGATGCAGCAGCTCTATGAACCCTATGTTCGTCAGGGCAACCCCATCATCTTTATGGATGAGAAAAGTGCGGAGCTGACCAAGTATGCCGCCAATAGTTTCCTGGCCGCCAAGATTTCGTTCATGAACGAAATCGCG
>JAKQJH010000408.1 GCA_029561255.1 Bacteroidota bacterium
TTTTCCAGGTGCAGGTGGGAAAACCGTACAAGCCAATACTGTCCTTATGAATACCCCCTTTGGGGGGATTGACAACCTGAAAGAGGTCTACTTTATCGGAATCGGAGGAATCGGCATGAGTGCCATCGCCCGTTTCTTCCAGTCTGGTGGAGTAAAAGTGAGCGGGTATGATAAAACCCCGACGCCCCTGACCCGGGAACTGGAAGCCAGCGGAATCGCGGTACACTATGAAGAAAATACGGTACTGATTCCAAAGACCCCCGATCTGATTGTGTATACACCGGCTGTTCCGGCGGCGCATGCGGAACTGGTTTATTACCGGGAGAATGGATTTAGTGTGGTAAAAAGAAGTGATGTATTACAGCTGATCAGTAAAAGTTCTTTTAATATCTGTATTGCCGGTACCCATGGCAAAACGACCATAACAACCATGACCGCGCATTTGCTGCGCGACAGTGGTTTCGGATGCAATGCTTTCTTAGGAGGCATTGCGGTGAATTACGGTTCGAATTTCTGGAGCAGTGAAATGAATGTATGTGTGATTGAAGCCGATGAATATGACCGCAGCTTTTTGAAACTGAGTCCGGATGTGGCGGTGATCACGGCCATGGATGCTGATCACCTCGATATCTATGGCACGGCGGAAGCGATGGAAGATGCGTTTATCGGTTTCAGCAAAGCAATAAAACCGGGAGGATTACTGATCCGCCAGTTTGGATTGAAAAGAGGAAAGGAATTGCAGGCCAGTCAGCATTTTACGTACAGCCTGCAAAATGAAGCTGCTGACCTCTATGCCACTAATATCCGGATGATGAATGGCAGCTATGAATTTGATGTGGTGCTGCAGGAAGAGGTGATTGAAAATGTGAAACTGAACATGGGGGGGATGCACAATGTGGAAAATGCGGTGGCCGCGATTGCCATTGTCAGTTCTTTGGGAATTGATAAAGAAAAGATCAAAACAGCGGTAGAAAATTTCCGCGGGGTGAAAAGACGCTTTGAATATATCCTGAAAAATGACCGGATCGTATTCATTGATGATTATGCCCACCACCCGGAAGAACTGAGGGCGCTGATCAACGGGGCGAAAACCCTGTTCCGGCAGAAAAAATGTACGGTCCTCTTTCAACCGCATTTGTTCAGCCGCACCCGCGACCTGGCCGAAGGATTTGCGGAAGTACTGGACCTGGCTGATGAAGTAGTCCTGCTCCCCATCTACCCGGCCCGCGAATTGCCGGTAGAAGGAGTGAACAGTGAGATGGTACTGAAGCGGATGCAGATCGGGAATAAAGCGGTGATGGATAAAGAGGCCCTGATGGATTGGATTAAGCAGCATTACCTGCCCGGAGTGAATAAAGAATTTGGCGCAGTACTGGTCACCGCCGGGGCAGGAGATATTGACAACCTGATTGAACCCATTAAAAACCTGTTGAAGGAAATATAAATTGAGCGCAAAGAAAACGATACGGAAAATCATTTTTGTCACGGTATGGCTGTGCATCGGGGCGGGTATGTTTACCCTGCTGATGGCCGCGATCACCCGCAAAAACAACGGGCATTGTGCAGATTATTCGATCCGGATCAAAGGGGTGGAGAAGAAATATTTTATTGATGAGAAAGATGTGGAAGCCCTGTTGAAGAAAGCCGCCGGAGGCGCAATAAAGGGGCAGCCACTTACGGACCTCAATCTGCATGACATGGAAGTGACCCTGGAACGCAATACCTGGATCAGTGATGCCGAATTGTATGTCGATAACCAGGACGTGCTGCATGTAATGATTGTGGAAGAAGAGCCGGTTGCCCGCATTTTTACCAGCACCGGCAACAGCTTTTATATTGACAAAACCGGCAAGAAACTGCCGCTTTCAGATAAAATCAGTGCCAGGGTGCCTGTCTTTACCGGGTACCCGGACCTGAAGAAAATGAATAAAGCGGATAGTGCATTACTGGCAAAAGTGACGACGGCTGCCAACTATATCGTGGCGGATCCTTTTTGGATGGCACAGGTGGCACAGATGCATATCACCCCGGAAAGGAATTTTGAAATGATACCGGTGGTCGGTAACCACCAGGTGAAAATGGGAGCGGGGGAACAGATTGACCGGCAGTTTGGCCGACTGATGATCTTTTACAAAGAGGTGCTGAGTAAAACAGGATTCGATCGTTTTAAAGTGATCGATGTGCAATATAAAGGACAGGTGGTGGCTTCAAAGACAGTTGGAAATACCAAAGTGGATTCCGTTCAGTTGCGCCGGAATGTGGAAATGCTTTTACAACAGTCAAGACAAGCCGAAAATGATACTGTGGCAAGATTATTGCCCGTTGCGGCCATCCCCCTTGAAACAGATGCACCGGATGAATCACCCATCGTGGAAAGCCCGGACAAACCGAAAACATTACCAACGAATACCAATCCCGTCCCTTTGAAATCTCCTGTTCCGGCTGACAGGAAAGTTCAGCCAAAACCAGTAAAGCAAAACAAACCGGCCCTTAAACAACCCAAAGCGGTAATGCCGCCAAAAGGAGAAGACCCGGACAATGGATACAACTAAAACAACATAACGATTTCGAAAAACAACTACTAAAACAACAACTATGAACAGCGAACAACCCATTATTGTCGGTCTTGACATCGGTACCACTAAGATCGCGGTAATTGCCGGCCGGAAGAACGAGTATGGAAAACTCGAGATTCTGGGATTCGGAAAAGCCAACTCCAATGGTGTAAAGCACGGACAGGTGCTCAACATCGATGAAACCATCAAAGCCATCCGTACAGCCCTTGACAATTGCTTTGCCTCCAATCCTGACCTCGACATCAGCGAAGTCTATGTCGGTATTGCCGGCCATCACATCAAGAGCCTTCAGACCCGTGGCGACATTGTCCGTCAGCGGACCGACGAGGAGATCACCCAACGGGAGATCGACCAGCTGATTGATGATCAGTACAAAACTTATATTCCTGCCGGTGATCAGATCATTGATGTGATCCCCCAGGAGTTCACCGTGGATAATTTCCAGAACATCCCCAACCCGATCGGGTATGGTGGGGTGAAGATCGGCGCCAATTTTCACATCATTACCGGTGATAAGAATGCCATTCGCAATATCAACCGCAGTGTGGAAAAATCCGGTCTGCGTACCAAGGACCTCGTGTTGCAACCCCTCGCTTCTTCTTCTGCCGTCATGGGACAGGAAGATGTGGAAGCTGGTGTGGCGATCGTGGATATCGGTGGTGGAACCACCGACCTGGCTGTCTTCTATGAAGGCATATTAAAACATACCGCGGTAATTCCATTCGCGGGAGAAAATATTACCAACGACATCAAAACCGGTCTGGGTGTTTTGAAAACACAGGCCGAGCAAATGAAAGTGCAGTTTGGTTCGGCTCTTGCCAATGAGGCCAAAGCCAATGCCTATATCACCATCCCCGGTTTACGCGGCATGCCTGCCAAGGAAATCAGCGTGAAGAACCTGGCCAATATCATCCAGGCGCGTATGAGTGAGATCATGGACTTTGTGACCTATCACCTGAAACAGGTGGGACTGGACAATAAAGCACTCAATGGAGGAATCATCCTCACGGGTGGTGGTTCGCAACTGAAACACCTGATCCAGCTGACTGAATATGTAACAGGGCTCAATGCCAGGATCGGTTATCCCAATGAGCACCTGGCGGGTGGACATATTGAGGAACTCTCCAAGCCAACTTATTCCACCTGTATCGGACTTATCCTGAAAGGGTATGATGATTATGAGCACAACCGGAAAGAGTTTGATAAAGACTTCCGTAAAGTGGATGTGCCCGAAGGACTGAAGAAAGCGGCAGAAGAAGAAATGCCTGAGCCGGTGATTGATGTGATTACGGCCGATAAAGTAAGGAACCGCAAAGGACTCAGCAATTTTTGGGGCAAGTTCAAAGACGGCATTATTGATTTGTTTAAAGAAGAGGAAGACAAACATTTATAAATTAAAAAGTCAAAATTAAAAAGTCAAAAAATGGAACAGTCAGAAAATTGAAATGACTGATCAGCCTGAAGATTTTTACTTTTTACTTTTGAATTTTGACTTTTTACTTTGCATAAACCAAATATCCAACTATTAAATTCTAACTATGATACATTTTGACCTGCCGAAAGAAAAATCCTCCATCCTGAAAGTGATTGGTGTGGGTGGTGGCGGAGGCAATGCGGTGAACTTCATGTTCAACCAGCAGATAGACGGGGTGAATTTTGTAATCTGCAATACGGATGCACAGGCGCTGGCCTGCAGTCCTATACCCAACCGGATTCAACTGGGCCCGCACCTGACACAGGGACTCGGTGCCGGAGCGAATCCCGATATCGGAAGACAAGCTACGGAAGAATCACTCGAAGAGATCAAGCGCATCCTGGAAGTGAACACAAAGATGGCCTTTATCACAGCCGGTATGGGCGGTGGTACAGGCACCGGAGGTGCACCCATCATTGCAAAGATCTGTAAGGATCTGGGTATCCTGACGGTGGGTATTGTCACCACTCCGTTTGCCTATGAAGGTAAAAAGCGTCAGCTTCAGGCCGAAGAGGGCATCAAGTCGCTGAAGGGATATGTGGATACCCTGCTTGTGATCAGTAATGATAAACTCCGTCATCAGTACGGAAACCTGAAAATGCGGGAAGCCTTTTCAAAAGCGGATAATGTGCTGGCAACGGCCTCTAAATGTATCACCGATGTGATCAACAGTACCGGTCAGATTAATGTGGACTTTGCCGATGTATGCACGGTGATGAAGAATGGCGGTGTGGCCATCCTTGGAAATGCAGAAGCATCCGGAGAAAACAGGGCGCAGAAAGCCATTGAAGAAGCACTGAACTCCCCGCTGCTGAATGACAGTGAGATTCATGGAGCCAAATGGATCCTTATCAATATCAATTCTGCACAGGGTGAACATGAGTTTACCATGGATGAAGTGGAAGTGATCCAGAATTATCTCCTCACACAGGCCGGTGAGAATACGGATGTGATTCTGGGTATGGGTTATGATGATACCCTGGATGACCGGATCGGTATCACCCTGATTGCAACCGGGTTTGAACACAAGGATCCGTTTGCCAAACCGGTTCCCAAAAAAGAAGAGCCAAAGCCGGAAGAGAAAATTGTCATGGTACTCGGTCAGCAGGATGAAACACCGGTTATTTCTATCAACCAGAAGCTGGAGGTAGCAGCAACGGAAGTAACCAAAGAACAGGTGCCTGAAGTAAAACCGAATCCCTTGCAGGTAGCGGCAAAGGAAGATGATTACCTGATGCCGAAACTGGTAGAAGAGTTTCCGGTGGCAGCCCCTGTACTGGACCTCACGGATATCAAAGAAGCAGAAGAACCCCTGATTGTTCATTGGGAACTGGCGCCGGAGACACCTGTGACTGTAAGTGATATCCGGGTAAATATACTTGGTAATACTACGAATGAATCAGCAGGTAATTCTACTGTGGGCAAAATGTCAACTGCGGGACAAAGCGAAGAGATAATTTCGACACCGCTGCATCAATCCGTTCCCCCCACTATTATTAAAGAAACAGACGCTGAGATGATTCTCAGTATTAAAGATAGTA
>JAKQJH010000004.1 GCA_029561255.1 Bacteroidota bacterium
CATAACCGGGGTTATTCGGTCCGGCCACCACGGCATTCTTGGAAACAATATTCACGATATCACCTCCGAATCCTTGTTTGCGCATCACTTCGATTCCTTTCTGAGAAACCAGGAATTGCCCTTTCACCAGGATATCATACAAGCGGTCCCATTCTTCAATACTGTGATCGGCGATGGATTTTGAGATGCTGATCCCGGCATTATTGACGATAATATCCACGCCTCCAAAGGCAAGGGTTGTGTCATCGATGGCCCCAGCTATACTGTCTGCATCGGTTACATTGAGTAAGGTACTACTCACTGCATCTTTACCGTATTGCTTTACCATTTCTTCTTTCGCGGCTGAAAGACGTTCGGCATTGATATCATTGATCACCACACAAGCCCCTTCATCCGCGAATTTTTTAGCAATGGCTTTACCAATACCACCGGCACTTCCGGTAACGAGTGCTACTCGACCACTCAGCGGCTTAGGTTTTGGCATCCGTTGCAGCTTGGCTTCCTCGAGCAACCAGTATTCAATATTGAATGCTTCCTGGCGGGGCAGTGAAGTATATTCAGAAACGGCTTCCGCACCGCGCATCACATTGATGGCATTAATATAAAATTCTGCGGCTACACGTGCGGTCTGTTTGTCTTTGGAGAACGTAAACATACCTACACCGGGAAACAGAATCACCACAGGATTTGCATCTCGTACTGCCGGGCTGTTCGGATGCTTGCAGGTTTCATAATAGTCCGTGTACATTTTCCGGTAGGCTTCAAACTGGGGGGCCAGTTTTTCTTTTACCGCTTTTACATCTGACAAATCAGCTTCTGTTCCAAGATCCAATACCAGCGGAGAAATTTTAGTCCGCAGGAAGTGATCGGGACAACTGGTACCCATGGGCGCCAGGCGATCGAGGTCATTAGAGTTGATGAATTGCAATACGCGATCATCATCGGTGAAATGACCGAGCATTTTTACGTTGGAGGAACAAAATCCACGAAGCACCGGGGCCAGCTGGGCGGCTTTCTGCCGACGCTGATCGGCCGGGAGTGATTCGCGTCTGGCACCACCGAATACCGGACCTTTCTTACCATAATTTTCTTCGAGGTACTGGGCACAACGCTCAATCACTTCAAGGGTATTGATATAGCTTTCGTAAGCGGTATCGCCCCAGGTAAACAATCCATGTGAGCCGAGCATGATGCCGCGGATACCGGGATTCTCATCCAGACATTGTTTCAGTTTCAGACCGAGGTCGAAACCGGGACGTTGCCATTCCACCCAACCGATTGTGCCGTTGAATAATTCCTGCGTGATCTTCTTCCCATCTTTAGCGGCAGCAATAGCGATAGCTGCATCGGGATGCAGGTGGTCAATATGTTTGAACGGAAGGAATCCGTGTAAAGGCGTGTCAATGGACGGAGCTTTGGAAGCCAGGTCATAAATACAATGGTTGAAGAGTTCCACCATTTCATCTTCGAATTCCAGTCCGCGGTATACATTGTTCAGGCTGCGCAGACGGTCCACGTATAAGGCGGCCAGTCCGTTTCGCTTCATAGAACCGAGGTCGCCCCCGCTTCCTTTGATCCACATGATTTCGGTTTCCTCTCCGGTGAGGGGATCTTTAGCCATGGCTTTACAGGAAGTGTTTCCACCCCCATAATTGGTTAAGCGCAGATCCGCACCAAGCAGGTTGGAACGGTATACCAGCAGGGCCACTTCATCACCCGCCATAGCAGTTGCTTTGGCATCGTCCCATAAATAACTTACATGCTTAAAGTTTGCTGTTGCTACTGACATATGTAATTTCTTTTTCGTTTTTCGATTTTTCATGCAGACTGTTGCCTCTTCCCACCAGTAATACAGAGAGAATGATGGTCGCGATACCGACTGCGATGACTGTCTTTGTTTGTTTGCTCACTCCTTTCCATTCTTTCAGCACCAGTCCCCACATATTGGCTACTAATATAATAAAAGCCATGTGCAGTATCCAGGAGCTGGGGCCGTTGCCGAGTTTGCTTTCACCCATGCCATAGAAGAAGAACTGGAGGAACCAGGCCGTACCAGCAATGGCGGAGAATAAATAGTTGCGGGCAAGCGGAGTCTTTTTATTGGTATAATCACCGAAGGATTTGTTCCGGGCATTCAGCACCATACACCAGATAAAGTTGGTGGTGAGTCCGCCCCAGAGCAGGACCACATAAATTACATTGTTACGATAGAGGAATTCGCCTTCACCGGGATTGGCAGCTTTCCAGGTATCATTGGCTACGGTGGCCAGTTCCTGTCCGGCTTCCAGACCGAAATTGAAACAGGCACTGAGTACACCCGATACAATGGATACGAACATACCCAGACCGAATTTATATTCCATTTTCACTTCCGTGCCATGTGGGTCGGCCGGGGCGCCACAAAGTTGTTTTTCCTTCATCATACCGGCTTTTCCGGAGATGACGATGCCCACTACACAAAGCAACAGACCGGCCATAATGGTAAGGCCCCACTGGGAACTGACCATTTCACTGAATGTATCTTTACCTGCGGTAGGCACAAAATCATAATATATAGCGGGAATCAGGGCGCCGAAAACCATACAGAGACCGAGGATAATGCTGCTTCCAAGGGAGACACCGAGATACCGGACACCCAGTCCATAGGTCAGTCCGCCAATGCCCCAAAGCACGCCAAAAAGATAGGTATAACCAAGGGTGGAACTGGCCGCTCCGCTGATCATTTCTGTAAAACCAGGAATAGTGAGCCAGGCGGCAATCGGGGGGACAACTAACCAGGAAAACAAGCCACCGACAATCCAGTAACTCTCCCAGCTCCAGCCTCTTACCTTCTTATAAGGGATGTAAAAACTACCCGAGGCAAAACCGCCCAAAAAGTGAAAGATAACACCTAAAATAACATTCATAAAGGGGAATTCAAGTTGGAAGCAATCAGTTTACGCATCATAAAACTAAGGAATAGTATTCCTCTCCCGTCATGGCCTGTCATGCCTTTATTTTATGTCCTGAAGCTATTAAAAAGGGCCAAATCAGGAAATATATATACTTTTAAAACGTACGACTGCTTACAGGTTCCGGACTTGGTCCCAGCCCCCGGAAACTGTTTAAAAGGAATGGGTTATGAAAAAAAACGTATTATTTGATTACATACATATTGACTATCTATCGGCCACACCCAAATACATGCAGCTGGCCAATTCCGTCATTAAGGCCATCAGTGAAGAAAAAATCACGAAAGATGACCTCCTGCCCTCCATTAATGAACTGAGTTTTGAATTCGAAATTTCCAGGGATACGGTAGAAAAAGGATATAAATACCTGAAACAAATCGGGGTGCTGGGATCGGTTCCCGGCAAGGGCTATTTTGTGAAGTCTACAGAAGTGGAACAACCGCTCCGGATTTTCCTGTTATTTAACAAACTGGGCGCCCATAAAAAAATCGTCTATGATGCTTTTGTGAAAGCCCTCGGTGATCTGGCCCTGATCGATTTCTATATTTATAATAACGACTTCTCGCTTTTTAAAAAGCTGATCCAGAATCATAAAAAAGAATACACCCACTACGTGATCATCCCGCATTTCCTCGAAGGAGGTGAAGGTGCTTATGATATCATCAACCAGCTCCCCTCTGAGCAGTTGCTGATTATGGACAAAGAAATTTCCGGCATCAAAGGAAACTATGCCGCGGTATATGAGAATTTTGAAAAGGATATTTATGCGGCACTGGAGGAATTAAAAGAGCCGTTGAGTAAATACCATACCATCAAGATTATTTTCCCGGACGACACCTATCACCCTGAAGAGATTCTGAAAGGATTTACCAAATTCTGTCGTCAGTACGCCTTTAATTACCGGGTGGTGCATGATATCTCCAAAGAACCGATCAAGGAGGGAGAAGTCTTTATCAATCTCATGGAAGAGGATCTCGTGACCCTGATCGAAAAGATACTGGTTACCAAAATGAAAGTAGGTAAACACGTGGGGGTGATCTCCTATAATGAAACCCCGTTAAAGAAAATTATCCTGAACGGCATTACCACTATCTCCACTGATTTTGAATTCATGGGAAAGAAAGCTGCCGAAATGATCCTGAACGGTTCCACCGAACATGTGGAGATTCCCTTCTATGTCACGAACCGGTCTTCGTTATAATCACTTCAGGTACTGACTGATCATGGCCGGGTTTTGTTTCCTGAGCTGATCGATTACGTAACCGGCATTGATCTTCGCGCCCTCCAGGTTGGTATGGGTATTGTCAGAAGGAAAATAAAGTGCCTTAATTTTCTCTGCTCCGAGTTGATCATATTCCGCCGCGACCAATTCATTCAGGTCAATAAAGAAAGCCCCTTCCTCTGCTGCCACCTGCTTTGCCCATCCGGCCCAGGAATCCCCGGAACGTTGCACTTTCCCTTCCTTCCAGCTGTTGCGGGGTACCAGTGAACAAATAATGGGAGTAGCGCCTTTGGATTTGGTATCCTTTACAAATTTGCGCATATACCAGCCGTAGGTATTTACGGTTTCCTGCATTTTCCGGATGGGATTATAAATAAGGGTATCCTTATCACTGATGCCACGAAGTACACCCCTTGCCCGGGCAGTATCATCCAGCGGACTGGCATCATTGTGCCCAAACTGCATAATGACATAATCTCCTTTCTTCAGGGTCTTCATGATCTTATCCCAGCGGCCTTCTGTTTGAAATGTACGGCTGCTGCGTCCACCCATGGCATGATTCTGTACCTGCAGCCTGTTCGTATCAACCTGGTCGGCAATAAAGCTGCCCCATCCCCATAAGCTGCCTTTACCCGTTCCATCTCCATTGCGGACGGTGCTGTCGCCAATGATATAGAACACCGGTTTCTCCTGTGGTTTCCATACAAATGACAACAACAGGATAGCTAACACAGGTACGAGGAGTCTGTAAATCAGTCCGGTCTTTTTCATGATCAGTTATTTTTCAGGTATTGATTCAAAGTCAATGCTTTTATTAAACGGATGCCTTCGGCCACGGAAGCCGCATTGACCCGGGCTCCTTCTTCGTTGGTATGGGTATGATCACCGGGAAAAAATGTTTTCACTTTATCCGGTCCCAGCGCATCGTATTTATCAGCAGTAATGGCATTGAGGTTAATAAAGAAAACGCCTTCTTCTTTGGCGATCTCTTCGGCCCATTTGCCAAAATCCTTATCCGCTCTTTTCACTTTACCTTCCACAAACTGGTTACGGGGGATCATGGAACAGATCACAGGAATGCCGCCTTTGGCTTTTGCTTCGCGGACAAATTTGCGGAGATACCAGCCATAACTGTGTACCACTTCCGTCAGCGTATCGCCCCAGTTGAGTGACACACTATCATTACCGGTGCCTCTGAGTACACCCCGATATCCGCCCCTGGAAGTATCGGGTTTACTGCCTTCATTATGACCAAACTGCATGATGAGGTAATCACCGGGCTGAATGGCATTGATGACTTTCTCCCACCTTTTCTCTTTGATAAAAGTCCGGGTACTGCGACCGGCCATGGCCTGGTTGCTCACTTTGATCTTTGCCGTATCCAGCAACTCCCCGATCATTTCACCCCATCCGCATTGCGGACGGTTGGTGTTCCTAACAGTGGAATCGCCGATAATATAAAGTACCGGTTTCCGCTGCGGCCCGAATATAAATGCACTCGCCGTTATGAGTATCACTGAAAGGAGGAGCAGACGATTCTTCATTCGTTATTTTTTAATGACCGTGATCGATGGTAGTTCGGGCATCTTCATCCCCTGTCCCAGGAAATAACTCACATGCGGCGGTTGATTATAGGCCACATTCTGCCAGGCAATACTCAAGCGGTACTGGGGATTATGCATGAGGGTATATAATTTTAAAGAAGTAGGAATCGCGGTACTGTATATCCGCAGTTCTTTACTATCATTACTGCGGCAAATCAGTTCTTCACGCCAGTCCCCGAGCAGGTCGGCACTGAGACAAGGATTTGCTTTAGTCCCATTATTACTTGCACAGCCATCATTGCGGGCATCGAAAATGGTCACGGCTTTTGAGCTGTCGTAATCCCATTTACTGATGTTGACGCCATTCAATATTTCGCTTAACGGATCACCATCCCAATAAATACCCATATTACAGGCGGGTGTTTTCTCCGCAATCTGGTTGCCTTTGGCATCAAACATTCCCCGGATACCGGCGCCGGCCACCCAGGATTCAAATCCTTCATAGCGGGGATCAATATCGAGCGCCAGTCCACGACCGGGTCCTTCCCCATCATCACCGGCTTTCACAGATGGCTTTTTCCAGATCACTTCACCCGTGCGTGCATCCCGGAAATTAGCACCCGCATCCCCGAATTTTTCCTGGATACTGAATACTTCCAGTCCGGGACGGGAGGGATCCAGGTCACTTACATGCAGGGCATCGGCATGACCAATACCGGTGGTATAGAGCCCCGTTCCATTATCATCAATGGTCATTTGTCCATATACGATTTCATCTTTCCCATCTCCATCCACATCGGTAACGGTAAGATTATGATTGCCCTGTCCGGCATATTTCCCATTGCCCTTATCATTGCTGTCGAAGGTCCAGCGCTTCACCAGTTTTTTATTTTTAAAATCCCAGGCCGCGAGCACGGTACGGGTATAATAACCCCGGCACATCACTAAAGAAGGATGTACCCCATCGAGATAAGCCACACAGGCCAGGAAACGGTCCATGCGGTTGCCGTATCCATCGCCCCAGAGGGATTTTAATTCATCCGTAGTGGGAAACAAATTATTTGGATAACGGGGAGG
>JAKQJH010000031.1 GCA_029561255.1 Bacteroidota bacterium
GCACCGGAAGCACCAAGGGTGGCAACATTAACTTTGAAAGTAGGACTTTCTATTAATTCCAGTTGTTCTTCCATCGGCAACCGACGAAAAATTTCCATAATCGGCTCCATTTCCAGGTACAATATTCCCATATGTAATACAGCGGCACCCAGCCCCGAAATGATATAAAACTGGAGAAATCGTTTGGCCCCATAACGGTGTTCGATGGCCGCCCCGAACATCCAGAGACCGAACATATTGAAAAACAGGTGGGCGAAACTGCCATGCATAAACATATGCGTGATCAGCTGGTGCGGCTTGAAAAATTCCGAGTGGAGGTCGTGCAGGGCAAACCAGTTCTCCACAAGCCCCTCTTCCCGTTGACCTACAATATTTTGGGTAAGGAACACCAACACATTGATAATCATCAGATTTTTCACCACCGGGGGGAACTGAAACGGACTGGAAAATCGAAAATCGGCCATGGGGCAAAATTAGGACTTATTGGCCCGCTTTGAGTTTTTGTACAGGCAGGCGTTGCAAATCTTTCTTTAAAATATAGCCGCTAGTGTACTCGCCATTTTTGTTTTCAAACATACATTGAATGAAATTCCTGTAAACCATCCATGATTTCACCCGGTCGCCCTTGACAAGATAGGCTTTGCGGGGTTTGCTGTTCAGTTCCGGACTGTTGTAGAACCAGGTTTTTTGTTTAACCAACCAGTCGCTGTTGTCATGGTTATGTTCCTGTTTGTATTCACGGAGACGAATATCGCCCGTTTCTTTACGGGTTAATGTAGCTATTACTTCATCTTTTTCAGGATCAAGAGCATTGAAACTGGTTGTCTTTTCTTTTTCCAGCAGCCAGTCATTTTTCAACCGGTCATATGTAAATAGTACGGATACTGCCCAGCGATCCGAAGAGCCGCCATAAAAATCTAACTGAAATTTTCCGGGACTCACGGTCAGTCCCTCATACGGATCTCCCATTGCTCCGCCACAATGCCGGCAGAGGACCACTTCATTGTTTTCTGCTACTGTTTTGAGTGTATTGTCTTTTTGCCTGATCAACAACAGCAAAGGACGGGCGATCGCCCAATCATCCGACTCCACCCCGGCACTGTCTTCCCCATCTTTTTTTAAGATCAGGATATAATCCTTCCGCTGATCGGCATTCAGGTCTTCACTGCCCCAGTCCAGTACCTCGTACCCGATTCTAACGAAGAGCTTCAGTTCTTCCGGTACAGGTTTTTCCTGGCTCAGACTGAACAAAGGCAGTATTAGAAAAAGGAAGAGTACTTTATGCATGGTTATTTTTTCAGTTTCAGCTGCACCACATTTTCAATATGATGTGTGTGCGGGAACATGTCTACCGGTTGTACTTTGGTCACGGTGTATTTTTCATCCAGCAACAGCAGGTCGCGGGCCTGGGTAGCGGGATTACAACTTACATAAACCACGGTGGGGGCTTCCATGTCCAGGATCTTGCGGACCAGTTTTTCGTGCATACCGGCGCGGGGCGGATCGGTAATGATAACATCCGGACGGCCATGGGTGGTAAAAAAATCGTCATTACAGATATCGATCACATCGCCGGCAAAAAAGGCGGTGCTGTGTAAATTATTCAGGGCCGCATTTTCCTTTGCGTCTTCGATGGCGGCTTCCACCATTTCCACCCCGATGATCTTTTTCGCTTTTTCACTGACAAAGATCCCGATACTGCCCGTACCACAGTATAAGTCGTACACGGTTTCTGTACCGCTGAGTTCCGCAAATTCACGGGTCACTTTATACAATTCTTCTCCCTGCTTTGTATTGGTCTGGAAAAAGGACTTGGGACCGATCTTAAACTGAAAATTTTCCAGTTTTTCGATCACATATCCTTTCCCGTGGTACGTCACTGGTTCCAGGTCGTACAGACTGTCATTCCATTTCAGATTGATCGTATATAACAAAGTAGTAATGGCGGGAAATTCGTTTTTAACCGCTTCCATCAGGATACTGATCTTGTCCTGGTCATCTTCGCCCACCATGATATTCACCATGAGTTCGCCGGTCTGGCAAAGCCGTACCTGCATGGTCCGCAGGAAGCCGGTATGGTTGCGGATATCATAAAAAGGCCAGCCCTTGGTTATCGCCAGTTGTTTTACGAAAAGCCGGATAGCATTCGTGGGCTCGTCCTGCAGGTAACAGGTATCAATGTCCACCACTTTATCAAAAAAGCCTTTGGCATGAAAGCCGGCCACATCCTGCTGTCCGTTGATCGTTTCATCCCCGATTTCTTCTTTGGTCAGAAAGCGCTTATTGCCGAACGTATATTCGATTTTATTCCGGTAG
>JAKQJH010000047.1 GCA_029561255.1 Bacteroidota bacterium
GCGGCGTGAACAAAGAAAGTGGTATTACCATACGATTTGGTATGCAGTCCATCGCAATTCACTGCATAAATGATCTCATTGGTGCGCTTATCATTGTCGGCCATAAAGAGTTGACGGTAGTCGGTGTGCAGTGAGTATCCACCAGCGATCACTTTTTTCGCATAAGTGATTGCTTCAGTCCATTTAGCTGTACCGGTATATGTCTGTGCATTGAGGTACATCCGGGCCAGTAAAGCCCAGGCCGCACCCTGATCCACGCGACCATACTCGATGGTCTTCACGGTTTTCAGTTCTGTTTCAATCGCCTTCAGTTCTGTCTCAATAAAAGTGAAGAGTTCTCCGCGGTTCTTTTCGCCGGGCAGAGTCGTACCCACTACATTGGTTTCATCAATGAAGGTTGATTTACCGAAGATGTCCATCATCACCCAATAGTTGAAGGCACGCAGGAAACGTACTTCAGCGCGGGTGGATTGAATTTCAGTGGCATCTGCTCCGGTAATGTTCCGGGCTGCTAATTTATCATCGGTTGATTCACGCAGGTATTCGTTGGCCACCATCACATTATAGATCGGGCGGGCATACATCCCTTTCAGAAAAGGATCTGAACTGGACCAGCTGAGATTATGGAAATCCTTAATGGTCTGGTCATTCCAGGAAACCACGGCCTCATCAGTGGGCAGTTCCTGGCAATTGAAGAAACTACGGATAAAGGGCGACTGGGAACCTTCGTCCAGTCCTTGTATATCCGATGCACCGGCAGGACCGGCATTACCGGTAGTGGCCAGACCGGCATACACTTTAGCCAGTACCGCACGGTAACCGGCGGCGGTGGAATAAGTGGTTTCGTTGGTCAGGTCATTTTGCGGAAACAGATCCAGCTTTTTTGAGCAGGATGCCAGGGTTACCAGGAAGGCACCTGCCAGAATGAATTTATTTATTGATATATGTCTCATAACTCAATAATTTTTTTAATTAAAAATCAAAGTTGAATCCAAGTGAGAAAATACGCGGCCGGGGATAGATATTGTTGTCTACACCACCATCGCTTGCATTTTCAGGATCCAGTCCTTTATATTTTGTGATCACAAATACGTTCTGCACGCTGGCGGATACCCGCATGGAGGCTTTGTCTTTCAGGATGCGGCCCACATTGTATCCGAAGTTGATATTGTCCAGGCGGAAGAATGAAGCATTATCAATATAGTAATCGGAGAAATAACGGTTGTTATCGAACCCGGTGTTCAGGTAATCCGTAGTGGCATTACCGATAAAGTTGATCGGGTTCTTGATCGCCCTTAACACCCCGTTGTTGGAGTTTACGTTATTGTACAGGTAGTTGCCAAAGGCACCATGACCGGCCAGACCAAACGTGAACTCTTTATAAGTAACCTGTGTGTTGATACCCAGCAGTACATCAGCAGCCGGTTTTTTATACAGGTAGCGGTCATCATTATTGATGATACCATCGCGGTTGATATCTTCAAACAGTCCATCGATCGGTTTCCCGTTTTCGTCATAGATCTGTTTGTACATGATAAAGGTATAAGGCGTTTCTCCTACAGCATGAATACCGATATTGTTTCCGGTACCGCCACCGATGAAGGTCACGTCCTGTCCTTTAAAATTCGGATCGGGATTTTTCAACAGGTTGGTGATTTCTGCCTGGTTATAGGTATAGTTGAAACCGAAATCCCAGGTCAGGTTTTTGTTTTTCACCGGTGTGGTGTTGATGGTTAACTCAACGCCTTCGCTTTTGATATCCCCAACATTCGTTACGATCTCATTTACAAAGTTGGCACCGGCAGCTACGGCTACATTTGCCAGCAGATCTTCTGTTTTACGGGAATAAAAATCGATACTACCGGAGATCCTGTTTTTCGCAAAACCGAAATCAAGTCCGATATTGGAAGTAGTGGTGGTTTCCCATTTCAGGTTAGGATCATAACCTTCAGGACGCAACACACTTACAAAAGAATTACCAAACTGGTATTGGGCAGAAGCATTACCGAGTGAATAACGGGGCAGATAAGAATAGTAACCGATTCCATCCTGCTGTCCGGTGATACCCCAGCCGAGGCGGAGTTTCAGGTCGGTAACCACATTAGACGTTCTGAAAAAATCATCCCTCATTTTCCAGGCCAGTGCTACGGCAGGGAAATAACCTACGCGGTCATCCGGGTTCAGTTTAGAACTCGCATCACTCCGGATAGAAGCGGTCAGCAGGTATTTATCCATCACGGTGAAGTTGATACGGCCGATATAAGATTCCAGCCGGTATTCCGGACGGTCAGTCAGGAAGGTCGGTTCGGAACCCTGGATCGTATCCAGTTTACCCGGACGGGTAGGATCGGCAATCGCCCTGTAACTGAAAGAAGGCAGGTTGGTTACTTTAGTCAGGAAGCTTTGGTAGCTATGACCGGCCAGCACATCAATCTTACTGCGGATGCTCTTGATTTCTTTCGTGTAGAACAAGGAGAAGTCTGCAAGGTTGTTGACTTTCTGCTGCTCATAATACGTTCTGCGACCACCTACTTTATAGTTAGTGGGAGATAATGAATCAATATTATCGTTGCCACTTCCACTCATATAATCCATACCGAGGTTGGCCAGGATATGCAGGTCGGGGAAGAAATGCAGTTTATAATCCAGTTGTACGTTACCGATCACACGACCCACTTTGGAGCGGTTGTCGCGGAGGTTCAGTAAACCGAGCGGGTTACGGTTTGACAGATCGATGGGGTTGCCATCATTCTGTAACCATTCCCAATAACCACCCCAGGCTTTGTTGCCGGTAGTTGTAGGTTGAGTCGGGTCAAAGCTTACCGCATTCCCAATCGCGCCCTCATCTGCAAAGCGGTTCTTGGTCTGGCTGGCTTTTACCGATACATTCACGCTCAGGTGATCTTCCAGGAATTTGGGGTTCAGGTTGATTGCGGTACTGAAGCGGCTGAAATTATTGGTCTTCAGGATACCGTCCTGATTCAGGTAGCCCAGTGATGCGCGGAACGGAATCTTTCCAAGACTACCACTGGCACTGATGGTATTATCAAATCCAAAAGCAGCCTGGTAGATTTCATCCTGCCAGTTGGTATTGGATTGTCCATACAGATTTTTATAGGTGTTATTTCCGGTAGCAGCCGCATCGGCATCAATGATACTGCGTACCTGGTCACCGCTCAGTACATCCACTTTATCGCCGATAATACCTACGGAGAACATGGTATTATACGTGAATTTCATTTTTCCTTTCATTCCCTTTTTAGTGGTAATGATCAGCACCCCGTTAGAGGCTCTTGAACCATACAGCGCGGTTGCAGAAGCGTCTTTCAGCACCGTCATGGATTCAATATCATTCGGGTTGATGGAGTTCAGCAGGTTGGCGGAACCAGCCACCCCGTTACCCTCTACAGGCACCCCGTCAATAACGATCAGCGGATCATTACTGGCATTCAGGGAAGCACCACCCCGGATCCGGATACGGCTGCCGCCGCCGGCAGAACCACCACCGGTGGTAACCTGCAAACCAGCTACCTTACCCTGAAGCAATTGCTCGGGTGAGTTGATATTTCCTTTCTGGAAATCCTTGGCGGATACCGATGTAACGGATCCGGTCAGGTCTCCCCTTCTGCGGGTACCATAGGCTACCACCACTACTTCGCCCATCGAAGCATTGACGACAACCAGGGATACTTCCACCGAAGTTTTTCCTTCAATAGATACTTCCTGTGTGGCAAAGCCAACAGAAGATACGATCAGTGTGTTTACAGTAGCAGGTACTGAAATGCGGAAAGTCCCGTCAACGCCAGTCTGAGCACCGGTGCGGTTGCCTTTGGCCACCACACTTGCTCCCTGTACGGGGGAACCATCTTTGGAATCAGTAATTTTTCCTGTAATCACTCTGTCTTGCGCAAAGGAGATCTGCGCCAATAACGCCAGTATTATAAGACTGGCTGCCTTCATCAGTTTTTGGGGCAACATAAGCAATCATTAAATTTTTAGCAATCTTGTTATCATCCACACATTATGTATCAAAGACACATTTGAATGTGTATTAAACACACAATATTAGCATTATTTTAAGGCTTCCAAAAATTATTTTTAAAAAAGAATCTGAATCTGCAAAAAAAATTCCAGTGCAGAATACCTTGTTTAATAAATCAAATCATTGATTAACAATATTTAAACAATATGTTCCGGTCCCAGGAAGGGCTTAAGTCAGCCGGTCTGGCTGATTAGAATCACCCAAAAACGCTTTACAGCTACGGCAAAAAAAGGGCAGATGGATTATCCACCGGAATCGTTTTCGTAAATCCATAACACCGGATGGTAAGCAAGGACTGCTTAATTTACTTCAAATTGACTGTATGCGACGATTGCTTTGTCTAACATTATATATAAGTATAACCGGGCTCTCTGTTACTGGTCAACCGGATCCATGGAAGATCAAATCCGGTAAACCTGACCCGGGAAATTATTACGGGATCACCGTTGCCAACGGAATGATCGGGATTGTTTCCTCCCCCGAACCTTTTAAAGTAAAAGAAGTAGTGCTGGCCGGCGCCTATGATCTCTATGGCCGGGGCCGGGTGAGCAATTTTCTGAAAAGCTTTAACCTGCTCAACATGCGGCTCGATATTGATGGCCAAAGTATAGGCAGTAATAATGCCCTCAACCTGCAACAGGAACTGGATATGAAAAAAGCGGCGTTTACCACTTCCTTTGATTATGGAGACAAAGCCCGGATCAGTTATACCTATTACTCATTAAGACAGCTGCCCTATACCGTATTGATGGATATTTCCATCACGGCAAAAAAAGACTT
>JAKQJH010000050.1 GCA_029561255.1 Bacteroidota bacterium
CGCCCAGGCGGGCATTTTGAGAAATTAATTCTTACCTTTAAGCTTTGATGCAATACCCGCCTGCCCGGCCAAAAACACTGCCCGGCAGTTGCGCCAACCGTTAGCCCCAATAATTTTTATTAAAGATTTGATGTGGTGAACTGTGAGCGGTGAAGAGTGAACGGGTTATCTGACCAGCGTCACCGTCCCAACCCTCTCCTGGTTCCCGGAAATACCATCCAGGGAAAATACGATTTTGTATACATACACTCCACCCGGACATTCCTTTCCATTTTTCTTTCCATCCCAACCAAGAAGGATGTTTTCTGATCTGAAAATTCGTCCTCCCCACCGGTCATATACCTCCATTGTGAAATGTGAAATGTCATTGCCATTGTAAAATGCTTGAAAGGTATCATTCACTCCGTCTCCATCCGGGGTAAAGGCATTGGGGATGAACAAATGAGTTTCGGGTATTTCTTCTGATGTCAATTTTACATAAACGGAATCTGAACCCAAACAACCCACTGGAGACTCCATCTCAACTTTGTACATTCCTGTAGCATTGATGACAATACTTTCCGTGCTGTTGCCGGTATTCCAGCGATAGGAAGATAAGCCTGCTCCAGCATCCAGCACATCCCCTGCCTGCATTTCCAGGGTATCGCTGCCATGGAAAGCAGCTACCGGATTATCGCTGACGGTAAGTTTGATAGTATTTTGGCCAGTGCATCCTATGGTGTCTGTAACCGTTAACTGGTAGTCTCCAGCCTGATTTGCCTGGATTCCATCCAGCTTGAGTTCTTTGTCAGTGCTTGAAAAATTTGAGGGGCCTGTCCAATAGTAATCATACTCTCCTGTACCTCCCATGACAAATGCCGGTAAGTAAATGTTATCGCCTTCGCATACGTGTAATTCTATTCCCAAAATGATCTCCGGCCGTGTGAAGATTCGGATCGTACCCAGTTCGTATTGCACAGCAATTTCTTCTCCGTAAACATTGAAAAACTGCCCTTCGCCCGGTTCGGCTATCCAATCGACCTGGGATACCCCTTCTTCAAGTCCGCTGAATACCAGTTCCAGCATTTTTGCATTTGCAGACAAGGTGATGGGCATGTTCCCTTTCCAGGTGATATGGACTTCTCCCAGCGCAGGGATCAGGCTTGCCTGCAATCCGTTTTCCAGATCAGGATGGATCTGAATATAACCATCACATTGGATAACGGCCGGATCGTAGGTCAGTTGAACATGAAAACTATCTACCTCGGTAAAATTATTCAACAACAATTGACTGGCCGTTACATCGCCGATACAGGTGTAACCGTCACCTGCTATGGCATCAATAAGCTGCGAGAGTATCCTGTCAATGGTCACTGTAAAAGATGTATCGCAACCAAAGTCATCTTTTACCACACAAGTGTATGTTCCTGCACTAAGATTCTCAAAAAGACCGTTGTTTGTTTGGAAGCTGCTTCCGTTATCGACTGAATAGTAAAGATCGCCACTACCAATGATCGCTTCCATGTCAATGCTGCCATCGGCAAGGTAATCGTTTTCCGGTGTAGTAGTAACTGCCGTGATATCCGGGCCAGGAATGTTTTCGATCACCACCGGGTTGCCGGCATAAACGGTTTCACAGCCCACCTGGTCGCCGACTTTAATAAAGTAAGCGCCCGCCGGCAGGTCGGCAAACTGGTTGCCTGTCTGCCAACTGTTGCCATTGTCGATAGAATACAGCAACTGTGTGCCGGAACCGGTAGTGGCCGTGATCTCGATGAAGCCGTTTTCCTGGCCGCAATGTCCGGGGCTGTAGTCAACCCCAGATATCTCAACATCCCCGGCATCGGTAATGGTATAGGCTTCGGATACCGTTTCGCATCCATGGTCATCGAGTACATGTAAATAGTAATTGTTCACAGCCAGGTTATAAATGTCTAATGCATCGGCCACCAGGTTCCCGTCGCCATCATACCATTCAAGGGCAAGCGGTTCGGTTCCTTCGACTATAAGCCCTTCGATGCTGCCGCTGCTTCCCCCGCAGGCCGTGGGTGTGATGGTCAGGTTGTCTTCAATAAAAATTGCCTTGCCGTAAAATGCAATTTGGACTGTATCAGAAAATTTACATCCATTTTCATTGGTCACCCTCACCCAGTAGGTACCGCTGTCTGAAACCGTCACGCTGAATACATTTGGTCCCCAATTCCCGGTGCTCCACACATATAATCCTTCATCATCACCTGCTATCAGTTCTATTTCATCGCCTTCACAGATCACCTGATCCGGGCCCAGGTCGGGATCA
>JAKQJH010000054.1 GCA_029561255.1 Bacteroidota bacterium
GGATAATTTTTGGAGAGCAGGGCCGGAAGTTCGATTAATACATAGTCGGGTACAAAAGCCGCCTGTTGTCCGTTATGTTCGAGAATTTCGGTATAAGACCGGCTGTTATAAAAATCATCATTGACTGTGTAAGTGAAACAATTTTCTTTGGGCAAATAATTTTCGGGCGCTGCCAGAAAGGGACTGTTATAGTCAATCCGGGGGTCACTGTATCCGAGTAGCCGGCTGAAAATCGGAAATTTTGAATGCTTTGAAGTGTTTTTCGGCTGGTGGTTATAGTTTAGTACAATGACTTTCTTACCCTGCCGGGTCAGTTTCAGGGCCAGGTTGCCTGCCAGGGTGGTTTTCCCTTCATTTTCCTGTGTACTGACAAAGAGGATGGTTTTAGTAATCTTTGACCCGTTATTCAAGCCGAAAAACTGTTCCATATTTTGTATGGAGAACTCCAGTAAGCGGTTTTGGATATAAGGGAAATTGCTGGTTTCAGGATGCAGGTAGACTTTCGGAATGATGCCCAGCGCCGGGAGCTGTAATGTCTTTGCCGCTCTTTTTAAGTTCTTCAGTGTTTCGTCAAAATACTCCAGCACCAGTATCAAACCCAGCACCAGCATAGCTGATACAAGTGCACCCGCAATGATCAGCACTTTACGTTTGGTGGGGGTGGGGGTTAATGGATAAAAGGGCAGATCTACTGCTTTCAGGTTGGAGGATAGTTCATTGTCCTGGAGTTTAAGTTTGGCCAGATTTAATCCGTGCAGAATTTCCAGGTATCCTTGTTCAGATACGGCGATCTCCCGTTCAATTCGTTTGATATGTGCGCCGGCAGGGGCGTAGATGGAGTACTGTTGTTGAAAATCACGGTTACGCTGATCCATCACCCGGATACTGGCCCTCAGGTTATCGGCCTCCACCACGCTGTTGATCCATTCATTGAGTACTTTACTTACCGGCAATCCATCCGTGGTATTCTGATAAGCGTAAAGATCCCCTACATTTTTCCGGATTTCTTCTTTCAGTACATTGGCTTCATTCCGCAGTGCTTTTAACGGGCCGTCCGCTTTATTATCTGCTTCTGCCTCGGCGATCAGGTAATTCACTTCGCTCAGCCTTTTCTTTTTATCCATGACTACGCCGCTTTTCAGCTGCACAACCTGCTGGATATTCAGTTTGTCTTCCAGTCTGCGTGTG
>JAKQJH010000083.1 GCA_029561255.1 Bacteroidota bacterium
AAGGAAGGGCCGGAAAGAGTACAGGAAATTATTGACTGGGGAGCGCAGTTTGATAAGGAAGAAGACGGGGATTATAAGCGAGGAAAAGAAGGGGGGCACTCTGAGTTCAGGATCCTGCATCATAAGGATGTAACCGGAAAAGAAATGGAAAGAGCCCTGCTGGAAGCCGTGGACCGACAGCCGAATATTGAATTCGTCCATCACTGCTTTGTCATCGATATCATCACCCAGCACCATATGGGTTTCCTGGTTACGAAAGCTACCCCCGATATTGAATGTTACGGGGTTTATGTGTTGAACCTCGAAACGAACCGCATCGAAAAAATCATTTCCAAGATCACCGTACTGGCTACCGGCGGAAATGGCCAGGTGTACCGTACCACCACCAATCCGTCCATTGCCACCGGCGATGGTGTAGCTATGGTGTACCGGGCAAAAGGAAAGATCGAGAATATGGAGTTTATCCAGTTTCACCCTACTGCTTTGTATGAACCGGGCTTAAGGGGTCATGCCTTCCTGATTACGGAGGCAGTAAGAGGAGATGGTGGTATTTTACGCAATATGAAGGGGGAAGCTTTTATGGAACGCTATGATCCGCGGAAGGATCTCGCACCCCGTGATATTGTAGCCAGGGCGATCGATAGTGAAATGAAAAAAACGGGTACGGAACATGTATGGCTCGACTGTCGCCATTTCAGCAAGGAAAAATTTACTGAACACTTCCCGAATATTTATGAGAAATGCCTCTCCATTGGTATTGACATCACAAAAACTATGATTCCGGTTGCGCCTGCCGCGCATTACAGTTGCGGGGGTATCAAGACCGACGAGTGGGGCCGCAGCTCTGTCAAACATCTTTATGCCTGTGGCGAATGTGCCAGTACCGGCCTGCACGGGGCCAACCGCCTGGCCAGTAATTCACTGCTGGAAGCCATGGTCTTTGCGCATCGTTGTTTTCTGGACGGCGCAGAGATCATAAAGGACATTGAATTTAATGACGCTCTCCCGGACTGGAATGCAGAAGGTACGACCGAACCCAGGGAGATGATTCTGATTACCCAGAGTCTGAAAGAACTGCAACTGGTCATGAGTGATTATGTGGGAATTGTAAGAAATGACACCCGTCTGCAACGGGCCATGCGCCGGCTCGATCTGCTGTGGGAAGAAACCGAGCAGCTCTACCAGAGCAGTTCATTGTCACCCCAACTGCTGGAATTGCGGAATATGATTACGGTGGGTTACCTCATTGTAAAAGGAGCCAGCTTCCGGAAGGAAAGCCGGGGCCTTCATTTCAATACCGATTATCCTGAAAAGAGTGTGCTGGTACAGAATATTGTACTCTGAGCCGTATCCTGGTGGATTGCCCCGTTGTTCTGTATTATCTTTGGGCCGCAATGTACTATCTCATATTTGGCATATTATACCTCATTTCCCTGCTGCCCTTTTTTATCCTTTATGGCATCGCGGATTTTCTGTTTATACTGATTTATCTGGTTCTGGGATACCGGAGAAAAGTAATCCTGGAAAACCTGCGTAATAGTTTTCCGGAAAAGACCGAAAAAGAAAGAAAGAAAATCGCCCGGAAATTTTACCGCAATTTTATCGACAACTGGATTGAGACGATCAAGTTAATCTCCATCAGTAAGAAAGCGCTGAACAAACGGATCTCCGGCAACCTGGCCATATTCAACGAACTGCATGCCAGCGGTAAATCGGTACAGGTAAACCTCGGACATTTCTTTAACTGGGAGATCATGACCCTCTATACGGGAATCAATCAGCCTTATACGTTTCTGACTGTATACCTGCCGCAGAGCAGCTCCGTTGCGGATCGTTTACTGATGTATATCCGCGGCCGCTGGGGTAATCCATTATTGCCTGCCACACAAATGGCCAAAGCCATAATTCCCTGGCGGAAAAAGCAACACTTACTAGCATTAGGGGCAGATCAGAGTCCGCCTCACGGCACGGATGCCTACTGGTTGTATTTCATGAACCAGCCGGCCGCTTTTGTAAAAGGCCCGGAGAAGTTTGCCCGGATTCAGAAAGTGCCGGTGGTAATGATGACGACAACAAGGCCGAAACGGGGCCATTATCACTTTGAGTATTTTCTGTTGGCCGAAGATCCCGCCGCTTTGCCGGATGGCGAACTGATCCGTCGTTATGTGGATCATCTCTCCGCCAATATTCAGCAGCAACCGGAACTCTATCTATGGAGCCACCGACGCTGGAAGCACAAGTGGCAACCGGAATACAGAGACCAATGGGTCGGCAGGGAAGAAGCTCCATAAGCTGAAAATCCGTATCTTAACCCTTCATGTATTATGTAGTCTATCCCTTCCTTTACTTGTTTTCGTTACTGCCATTCAGGGTATTGTATTTTATATCAGACGCCATCCGTGTACTGGTATTTTATGGACTTAAATACAGGCGTGATATAGTGCTCCATAACCTGCGGATCGCTTTTCCGGATAAAACTGAACAAGAGCAGTTTGAGATTGCCCGCCAGTTTTACAAAAACCTGATCGATACCTTTATTGAATCGGTAAAATTCATCTCGATTTCTCCTAAAGCAGCATTCAGGAGAAGCACAGCAGCTACTGACGAGATCAATGCCCTGCTTGATCAAGGACGAAATGTGCATGTCATGGCCTGTCACCAGTTTAACTGGGAGTATGCGAATATTCTTTATCCCATCAAGCTAAAAGCACCCTTTGTGGGGGTGTATATGCCAATTAAGAACAAAGTACTGGATCGGGTATTTTACAATTTCCGGAAACGGCATGGTACGGTCCTGATTTCTGCAACGGCTTTTAAAGAACAATCGCACGATATTTTTCATAAGCCCTATGTGCTGGCCCTCGCTGCTGATCAGAATCCGGGACATCCGGGCAATGCCTACTGGCTGGATTTTTTCAGTAAACCGGCTCCCTTTATCACTGGTCCTGCAAAAGCCGCGGTGAAAAACAATACTGCGGTAGTGATGGTTGGGTTTAACCGCCTGAAGCGTGGCCATTTCCATTTTGATTATAAACTGATCACAGAAGACGCCATCCATTATACGCCGGAACAGCTTACAGTTATATACCGGGATGAAGTGGAGCGGATCATCCGACGCGACCCGGCCAATTATCTCTGGAGCCACCGCCGCTGGAAATATGACTGGAAACCGGAGTACGGGGAGGTGATAAGGTAGAATTTTCTGCGTCACCCTTCGACACGCTTCCCGCATTAGGCGGGACAGGCACCATGACAACCGCTATCATGCCTTCTTCTTATGCTTTTTCAACTGCAGGTAATCCAAAAAGTAAATCACTTTCAGTGACAGGTTATTGTTATCATCTGCCTGCATCGTACGACCGATGTTTTTAAAATAATCGCCGGTCACTTCCTGGTTACCGTTGACTGCAGCGTTTTTCCAGACCACATTCAGAAAACTGCCCGGGGCAAACTGCCAGGTATACACCATATCAATATTAAAGAAGTTGATATTGTAATCGGCATTGCCGCTAAAGTTGTCATTCCGGGCCAGTGAGCCATCATTGCGCAGGGTAAAATACCGGTCATAATGCACCTGGCTCCAGTAATGACGGATACGGGTATTGATATTCATCTTACTGTTAAAGGAATACTTGATGCCGATTGTATTGTCTACGGTTTGGATATCCCTTCTTCCGAAAATAATCTTATCACCATCGAAGGCAGCAAAGCCGGTATTCCTTTTCTGCGGATTCAGAGAGAGGCCGTGCGAAATGGTCAGCTTATTATTAAATCGGTACCGGTTGGAAAATTCAAATGAATAACGTTTGCTGTTGAACAGGGAACGGTCGATGACCATTGCCTCCAATGAGAGACTGTATTTTTTTGCATTATTGGTTTCGAACCATGCCGACATGAAATAATTCGACCAGCCTTTGAAATAACGTCCTTCCACCCGCGGTTCATAATAGTTATTGCCTTTCGGCTCATAGCCAACCATCCCTCCCACATACCAGAGGTTTTTCAGTTGTCCGTTCATATTCACATTTACATTCACCCCCTGGAAGCCAGCTGGATTCATCAACCGGTAGGAATGATAGAAGTTAAAATTGAAGAACATCCGGTTATACCAACGCGTGGGTTTAAGCCAGTTGTAGCCGGCATACGCATAATGTTCAACCTGGTTGGTGGTGGTGAAATAGCCCAGGTCATTCCCCCGGAATTTCCGGTCAATCAGGTCCTGTTTTATATTGAAGGTGAATCGTCCGCTGGATTTGCCAAACGAAAAGCTATGTCCGTATCCCCGGCGGTTATTATCCGTTATCCCGGCTCCGGACAACATACTCATCGCCAGTTTACCACTTACATTCCAGGTGTTCTTTTTGTCATACAGACTGAACTGTGCCGCGCTTACATTGGCATCGTATTCGGATCCGCTGCGCCACACATTCATATTGGTGAAAGTGATACTGGAATTATGTTTCAACGACTGATCCAGTACCATGATATTGTAATTGGTGAGCGGATCGATCAGTACCTCTCTTTGTTTCAGGTCAGACAAATTTTCCAGTGAAGCATAGCGGTTATTGGTGACCGCATTGAGTACACCCACCCCCAGGCCTTTTGAGGTTCTGCCGGAAATTTTTGTCGCATTAATCAGTTTGGATTCCACCGGGTTTTTCAGGATCCGGTCATTGCCATTCATATATTCATCAATGCTGTGAGTAAGTATCGGATCAATTCCGATACGTCGCGGATAAAAGAGACCACTCTTATTAAACAGTTCAGTACCCTCCGTGAAAAAGGGGCGGTTTTCCTGGTATTTCACTTCAAACGGAGTGAGGTTGAGTACCCGGTTGTCACTTTGCACCTGTCCGAAATCAGGTACGAGGGTGGCATCAAGGGTAAAAGCCTGGTTGATTCCGTATTTCACATCCATTCCGCCATTGACTGACGAGGTCCAGTCTTTTGCCCCGGCAGTGGATTGCGGGAAATGGTTCACATAAGTAGACAGGTAAGGAGAAAACTGCAACCGCAGTGGGGGTTTAATGCCCGTAATACCTGTCCAGACCCCCTCCTGTGTCAGGAAGCCGTTTACATTCGGATCAATCGGGTTCCAGGTATACTGCTGTTCCGTTTTTCGACGGCGGCGGGTGATATTCAGTCCCCATGTCTGCACTTCTTTTTTACTGAACCGGATGGCGGCAAAGGGGATGAACATTTCAAAACTCCAGCCATTATCATGGATCACGGCGCCGCTCTCCCAAACAGCATTCCATCCAAAATCCTCGCCCCCGTTGTTTCCGTCACCAGGCGACATTTTAGCATCCCATTGTTCGTTAAGGGGGGTGACAAAATATTCAAAGCCGTTGATCTTATCGTAATAGGTGTCGAAAATGATCCCGATATAATCATTGGTACCAAAACCATCCCGGCCGGATAATTCGGTGGCGATGCTGTCACGCGTGCGTTCATAGCAATATCCGCCAAAATAAATGCCTTCATCACTATAGATCAGGTAAGTCTCGGTCCGGTTTTCAAAGTTCTCCCGGGCGCCGACTTTGGGCCTGAACTCCACCAGGTCCGACATTATGGGCGCCGATTTCCAGGCGGAATCATTCAGCAGGCCGTCTACTTTGATCGGTTTGTTAATGCGTAAAGCCGGCAATTGCCGGGGTGGGTTAGTTTGGGCAAAAGTGCAGGTACACAGGAGCAGGAGAGCCCCTAAGGCGATGTTGGTTTTGAAAATCATGGCTATACTTTAAAGTAGTC
>JAKQJH010000104.1 GCA_029561255.1 Bacteroidota bacterium
ATTTTTAAACACCACTTTCTTACCCGCATGGGTAGGGTTTCCGATCGCATGTACCTGTAGTCCGATAAAACCCTTGCTGTCCAGGGTATCCACTACATAAGCGGTGGCTATTCCGTTCACCCAGGTCTTCATTTCATTGCCGATACACTCTATTCTATAATGATTAAAGCTATTGGGTTTATACGCGTATTGAGCCCGGGCATTCAGTTGCATGGGGTAAAGCCATTCCCGGCGACCTTCATCATACACACCGCCGGTCCATCTTCTCCAGGTGGGATCCACTTCACATTGCCGGCCATAAACTTTCCCTTCGCCATTATTACCAGCCGGATCGAAATGACTGCGGGTCTGGATCCCGGAATTTCCTTCTTCATCTTCGACCCATACATCCAGCTCCAGGATAAAATCACCATATTCCTTTTCGGTACATAAAAAAGTATTTCGGGTATTGGCTACCGTTGTTCCGACAATCGCGCCATCTTCCACTTTATAAGTGGCTTTCCCGCCAAGAATTTTCCAACCAGTGAGGTCTTTCCCGTTTCCCAACGGAGCCCAGCCATTCTGACTATTTACAGTAATAAAGGAAACCAGCAAGAGGGGTAAACAGAAATACCGGAAACGTTTCATATGTATCGCTTAAGAAGGTAAGAGAATGAAAGTAAATGTAAGGAATTCAGCAACGAATCAGCCTGACCTGTATCGCTGTTTATTCACGGTTGTTGCACAATTCAAACACCGCCTTTTCAGCTTACTCATTTTTTTATATCTTAATGTTTTAAGACTGATCCGGCTGAATAATTCAAAATAAAGTATCATATGTTCACCTGCACCCGAACCGACTCCACCAATACCGATTTCAAAATGCTGGTTAATCAGCTGGACCGGTATCTCATGGGCATCAACGGAGACGATCATGATTTTTTTGATCAGTTTAATAAAATTGATAACATCAGACATGTTGTGGTGCTCTACCTCGATGGCCAGCCCGCCGGCTGCGGCGCCATCAAAGAATATGAACCCGGCGTTATGGAAGTCAAACGCATGTTTGTGCCCCCTGCGGCCCGGGGTAAAGGACTGGCCACCGCTATCTTAAAAGAACTGGAAGTCTGGGCTGCTGAACTCGGCTACGAAAAATGCATTCTTGAAACCGGTGATATCATGCCGGATGCTATTGCTTTGTACAAAAAGAATGGGTATCGTTCAATCCCCAATTACGGTCAGTATGTGGATGTAGCTTCAAGTGTCTGTTTTGAGAAGCATTTGGCAGGTTGACAAGTTAATAGGTTGACAGGTTAACAAGTACCCTTCTAAGGAGGGGCTGTTGACTGTGGACTGCCGACTGTGGACTGTCGACTGTTTTCCCTACCTTTGCAGCGCCTCCGCCACCCCCAAGGCGGGCAGGAAATCCTGTTTAACTACATAAAAAACAAGCTTTTATGGCAGATCTTTTTGAACGTTTATTGAAGAATGCCGGCCCTCTTGGCCAGCATCGTGAAAGAGCTCATGGCTATTTTGCATTTCCCAAACTGGAAGGAGATATCAGCAGCCGGATGAAATTCCGGGGTAAAGACCAGATTGTATGGAGCCTGAACAACTACCTGGGACTGGCCAACCACCCTGAAGTCAGGAAGGCGGATGCACAAGGTGCAGCTGATTATGGCCTGGCTTACCCGATGGGTGCCCGGATGATGAGTGGAAACAGTAACCTGCACGAACAACTGGAAGCTGAACTGGCTGCTTTTGAAAATAAAGAAGACGCCGCCCTGCTGAACTACGGTTACCAGGGTATGGTGAGTATTATTGATGTACTCTGCAGCCGTCATGATATCATTGTATATGACGCCGAGAGTCACGCCTGTATCATTGATGGGGTTCGCCTCCATCCCGGACACCGTTATGTGTTTAAGCATAACGAAGTGGACGATTGTGAAAAACAATTACAGCGTGCCACTGCACTCATTGAAAAACAAAAATCCGGCGGTATCCTCGTAATTACTGAAGGGGTATTTGGCATGGCCGGAGACCAGGGCAAACTGAAAGAGATCGCCGCCCTGAAAGAAAAATATAATTTCCGTTTGCTGGTGGATGATGCCCACGGTTTTGGTACCCTGGGTAAAACAGGTGCCGGTGCCGGTGAAGAACAGGGCTGTCAGGATGCCATCGACCTGTACTTCTCTACTTTCGCCAAATCCATGGCATCTATCGGCGCTTTTGTAGCGGGTGATAAAGCTATCATCGACTATATCCGGTATAATATCCGTTCCCAGATCTTTGCGAAGAGTCTGCCCATGCCCCTGGTGGTTGGCAACCTCAAGCGCCTGGAGCTGCTCCGCAACCATCCTGAACTGAAGGAAAAACTCTGGAGCAATGCCACCAAACTGCAGCAGGGATTAAAAGAAAGAGGATTTGATATCGGCAAAACAGACTCCGTAGTAACTCCCGTTTATATGAAAGGGGATGTACCCGAAGCCACCGCCATGGTGATGGATCTCCGCGAGAACTACGGCATTTTCGCCAGTATCGTGGTCTATCCTGTCATTCCCAAAGGACATATTATTTACCGTCTGATTCCCTCTGCCGTTCACAACGACGAGGATATCGAACTGACTCTGAAAGCCTTCTCCGAAACCAAGAAAAAACTGGATGCCGGGGAGTATAAGGTGGAGTTGATTCCCGATATGGCTGAGTCCAAGTAAACGGGTATTACTTTATTACAGGAGGTTGTTCTTGAGATAGAGCAACCTCCTTTCTTTTTGGTGAGGTGGTATGAGTTGACAAGTTAACAAGTTGACTGGGAAAGGCCTTTCCTTGTAAACCTGTCAACCTGTTAACTTATCAACCTTTCAATCTACCACCGGTCAACTTCCCTCTTCCTCCTTTCCCCCCAATCCCCTACATTTACGTACCAAAAATTATCACACTATGCGTAAGCTTTTTTTGTTGCTGTTACTGGCACCGGTATGGGTCATGGCGCAGACAAAACCCATCACTTTAGAAGATATTTATAAGA
>JAKQJH010000108.1 GCA_029561255.1 Bacteroidota bacterium
TTCATCTTCACCGGTTCATTTAATGAAGAAACAATCCGTCCATTACTGGAGAAATATATCGGTAGCCTGCCCGGCTCGCCAAAAAAGGAAAATTTCCGTGACCTCGGCATCCGTCCGCCACAGGGCAAAGTAGATAAAACAATAAATAAAGGCAGCGAACCCAAGAGTACGGTGAATATTGTATTTATGACTCCCGCGGTCTATAACGGAAATGAAGCCTATGCACTAAAGAGCCTGGCAGAACTGATGGATATTAAACTGGTAGAGCAGCTTCGTGAGGAAAAAAGCGGGGTATACGGCGTGAGTGCCGGCGGATCCATGAATCGTATTCCGTATGGCAATGTCAGTTTCAGTATCAGTTTTCCCTGCGCCCCGGAAAATGCAGATACCCTGACAAAGGCCGCACTGGATGAATTGAAAAAAATCATGCAGAAAGGCGTCAGCCCGGAAGACCTGGAGAAAATCAAAGAACAACAGAAGCGGAAACTGGAAGTGGATATCAAACAAAACAGTTTTTGGGCCAACGGATTGCTGGAAGCTTATTTCTATGGTGCTGATCCTGCAGAACTGCTGAAGAAGCAACAGCAGATCGATAAACTGACGGGGAAAATGATGCAGGACGTAGCAAAGAAATATATCAATCTGCAACGCTATATTCGCGTAACGCTGAAACCCGAAACGGAAGAAGCCAAAAAGCCATTGAAAGGATTCTGATACTATAAATTATGAAATACCTGCGCCTGTTTATTTTCTTTATTGTCTCCCTGATTGTGGTCGTTATGGTGTTTTCCTGGTTAGTCCCGGTAAAACAATCACTCGATAAAAGCATCAGCATCCAGGCGCCTGCAGCCGTGGTGTATGAACAGGTGGCCCGGCTTGAAAACTTCAACCAATGGTCGTCCTGGAACCAGCATGATTCCACGGTAAAGCTGGAATACACAGGAACGGATGGCAGCGCAGGGGCGTCCAGTCACTGGACCGGTGATCCCAAAATTTCAGGAGAAGGCCGGATAACAATCGATTCACTCGAACCGGGTAAAATGGTCAGCCAGAAAATACATTTTATCAAACCAAAAGAGGGACATGCTTCTTCGTCCTTTACCCTCAGTGAGCTGAACGGACTCACTACGGTCAGCTGGCATTTTGAAAGTGAAACACCCCGGCCCTGGAATATTTTCAATTTCTTTTCGGATATAGAAAAGAACCTGGGCCCTGAATTTGAGAAAGGGTTGTCGGCCCTGAAAGCAAGAGTCGAGAAAGTAACCGTTCCTTCCGGACAATCGGCCGCCTACGATGTAAAAGAAGTGGATTTTCCGGAGACCAACTATGCACTGATCCGCCAGGAAGTGAAATGGAATGATATCCCCGTTTTTTATGCGGGCCATATTTCGATATTAAATGCGGAAGCACAACGTCAGAAAATAAAACCCGGTACTGCTACCGGTTTATACTTTACCTGGGACAGCCGGCAGCAGCTGACCGATATGGCGGCGGCTATTCCACTGCCCGAAGGAAAAGAGCTGGGCAGTCCCATCATCCGGATGGAAACCATCAACGGAAGCAAAGCGATCTATACGGATCATTTTGGTGATTATAAAAAAACACTGGCCGCCT
>JAKQJH010000281.1 GCA_029561255.1 Bacteroidota bacterium
CAAGTACAAGTGCTGCAACCGTCAGAATCCTTTTCATGTGTAGATGTTTATAATTGTCAAATTTAGAAACTTATTTCACTGGCGTTGATCGTATACTCAATGCGGCTGTTCCGGTATTTATCGATGATCTCCATCCGGATCTGCGGATCACTCTCCCAGGTAACCGTGAGTAATCCAAAATGATTATCCATTACCGGTCCTTCGATCCGGTTCTTATTCTGCGTGGCAAAACTCCAGGTGCTGGTAATCCCGCTGGCCGTAACATCATAAATGGGATAGAGTCCCTCTTCATTGATCCTGGATATTTCTGCATAGTGCACATCACCGGAAAGGAACATGACATGACTGGCTTTGGTACTCCGGATCAGGTTCAGTAATTTCTTTTGTTCAAGGGGAAAATTAGCCCAGGCTTCATAGCCATTGTATTCAATGCTGAACTGGGAGCCGCTGCCGATCAGTCGCAGGTCGGCCGGCTTTTTCAATTCCGCTTCCAGCCAGGCCCATTGTCCGGCACCAAGCAAAGTGCTGTCGGGTGATGTTTGCGGGTAATAATCCGGCGTATAAAAAAATCCTCCATAGGGCAGCGTATCTCCTTTCTGATAAAGCCGCAGGTCGCTCCGGAAAGAACGTACATCCAGCATCAGTACCTGGATGGTTTTATCGCCTGCTTTTATATACTCCGTCTTATAAATGCCGGCGTGCTTTCTCCGTTCACTGCTATCCGGCTCTTTAAAGAATTCCATGAATATGTTCTTCGATTCTTCTTTATACGGATACCATTTACCGGAATCGTTCCGTCCATAGTCATGATCATCCCAGGTGGCAAAGATCTTAGTGGCGGCTGCCAGTTGCTGATACTCCGGTTTCGCTCCCAGCCGCTGGTACTTGGCCCGAAGGGTATCCATATTATCGGTATCTCCGTAAATATTATCGCCCAGAAAAATAAAGGCATCCGGTTTTTGCTCCGCAGCTATGCCCAATACCGGCTGGGGATCATCCTGGTGACCACAGGAGCCAAAGGCAATCCGGGTAACCGGGGCTTCCTTTTTCTGTGCTGTACAGGAAGCCAGAATAATCAGAATACTCAGTATAACAATTGACCGTTGCATATTCATTATTTTTTCAATAAAGGTTCCAATACTTCTTTCCAGATCGCATAGCCCTCTGCATTCATGTGCAGCCGGTCCTTGAGAAAAATATGCTCCATCGGACTGCCATCCGCATGCACCATTTTTGAATACACATCGGCATAGGCAGCCATGTTATCTTTCTTCAGGAAAGCAGCAATCAGTTTATTGGCTTCCTGGTATTTTGGGAGCAGGAGTACCCGGCTCGGACTGGGTTTCATCGATACATAGAGAAAGGGTACTTTCGGATACCTGGCCCGCATCAGGGTATAAAAAGTGGTAAAGCGTTCCATTACCATAGGTACGGTGACGGTATCACTGGCTGCAAAATCATTCTCTCCGCAATACAATACAATCTGCTTTGGCTGATAGGGGAAGACCACCTCATACCGGTAACGGATCATATCCAGCAGGGTGGATCCGCCAAATGCCCGGTTCAGTATCTTATGGAACGGAAAATAAACCTGCGCATCCTTCCACATGGTAAACGAGGAGCTCCCGATGAAAAGAACCTGTCCGGGTGCCGGAAAAGAAAGACTGTCCTTCTGTTTAAGCACCTGCACTTCTTTCCAGAAAGGGAGATTTCCCTGTGACGTTGCCGTCTGGTTCAGTACAAGTAACAATAAAACAACTACAACTGATTTTTTCATATTAATCCACTTTTATGACTTTAGTCCGTTCACTGGTGCCGTTTTCGTTAACCGACTCAATGCAATAATAATAAGGTTTCTGCGCATCCATGGCCTTCATCCAGTATTCATTGTTGGAATGAATCATGATGCTGGTGTATAGCTTATCGGGATGGGTGCCATAATATATATTATAAGCAAAGGCATTATCTACCGGACGCCATTTAATAAAGGCACTGCGTTTATCTTTCTCGGTCCTTAATACGATAAAACCCTGAACGGGTTCCGGCTTTGCGCCGTTTCCATTCCCAAACACACGCAAACCGCTGATCGCGAATTTACCCGTTGGCATATGAATATTCTCCAGCCGGATATAACGGGCCTGTACCGGTTTTGGCAGTTCTACATATTCATGCGGTATATCCGTTTTATTCTGACTTTTATCCACCAGGATGGACCATTTCTTTCCATCGACCGATGACCAGAGTTTATACTGGTGATACTGGTCATTGTATTTACCCAGGCGGGTTGCCTCCACATCCTGATCGGCATAATTGATCTGGACCGCATTTACAGTGGATACATTCCCAAGATCAGTCTGAATCCATTCGCCTTTCTCCCCGCTTTTTGCACTCCAGTAGGTCTTGGTGAGTTCATCCACTGCATTATTCGGTACATAACTGCCAAGAGTAGAAGACACCTGAACGGGTTTATTATAATTCAGCAACATCCAGCCGGTGAAATACGGTGACTTGCCGTCCTTTCCGTATACAGAGCCATCGATTCCCGGGGCCGGAATAAAATGCGGATAGTCTCCAAATGTGGTGTTGCAAAACATCTGATCTTCTTTATCAAATCCGGTGGGCCAGATACCAATCCGGCGTTCAAAGGTATTCTTTACAGATACCACCGTGGTGGACACATGCCAGTATTGATTGTATTTATCAACAAAAGTGGTGCCATGCCCCGCACCCCGTACATAACCACCGAGCTTGATACTCAACGGATCGCTTTGTGCCTCAAATGAGCCAAGCGGATGATTGCCCACCAGTAAGCCATCGGCATAACCACTAAATTCCGTACCGGGGGCGCCATACTGTAAATAGTATTTTCCTTTATACTTCGTCATATGAGACCCTTCAATAAAGGGATCCAGAAAAGTATTGTCCATGTGCTCACCAAACCGTTGCCAGCCAAAGCGCCAGGGTTCCAGCAGGTACATTTCTTTGCGGGTACCAATCGGCTGGAGCGTTTTCCGGTTCAGTTCAATGCCATACATGGGAAATTTATTACTGCTCCCGTTATACATATAGAATTTCCCGTCATCATCCGTAAAAAAAGACGGATCCCAGCCACCAATATCAAAGGAATCCACCAGCGGTTTCCAGTCATTGGCCTTTGGATTGGTGCTCATCCACATCGTGAACTTACTCGTGTAGGTGGAACCAAACACAATCATTGTATCCCCGATGATGCCCACGCCCGGTGCACAGAGTTCATCATAGCCTTCATTCCAGGGCCGCAGGAATTTTTTGGAAACAAAATTCCAGTTCAGCATATCCGGACTCCACCAGTATCCCCATTGATTCGTACTGAATAAATAATAATCCCCTTTATACAATACAATCACCGGATCGGCCGTAGCCCGATGCCTTCCCCATTCACTGAAATTAGGAATCGGCGTATAGCCGTAATCAATATTGACCGGATTGCAGTAAGTCTTCTGCTGACCGTGGGAAAGTAAAAAGTAAAAAGTAAAAAGTAAAAACAACCCTATAGTCCGGAAATACTTTAGCATATCAATCATTTTAAATTATTAATAGAGTCTCCCCTTTTATCCTCCGAAGCTTTAGCGTAGGAGGACTCATTATTCATTATTCATTATTCATTATTCATTATTCACCACTCCTAACTCCCGTCTCCCGACTCACCACTCCCCCTTCCTCATCTGCTCCACCGCATACCCCACCGCTCTCGCCGTAAACGCCATATACAATATCGACGGACTCTGGCTGCCGGTACTCGTCATACAGGCACCATCCGTGACAAATACATTTTTGCAATGATGCAACTGGTTCCATTCATTCAGTAAAGAGGTCTTGGGATCTTTTCCCATGCGTACGCCACCCATTTCGTGGATATCCAGTCCAGGTGCCTGACCACTGTCATTCGTATTGATATTCTTTACACCGGCTGCTTCCAGCATAGCCTGACCCTGTTCGAGGAAATCCTTTACCATCTTATCATCATTGTCATCGTAACCAACCGACGTAATCAGTAAGGGCATTCCCCATTGATCTTTCTGATCCTTACTTAACCGGACATGATTGCTTTCCTTGGCAATGGTTTCGCCCTGCATATACATATACACACCCCAGGTACCGGGTTCACTGATCGCTTCTTTGAAATCAGCCCCCAGTAATGGTTTTACGTGCTTATCACTTAGCTTCTCCCGGTAACCCCCGGAATAGATCACATACCCGCCATAAAAATCAGTGTCCCGTTTTTCAACATTCCTGAAATTGGCTACAATACATTCCGCCGGTTTGGATACTTTGTAATATTTATCCTCCATACCGTCCAGATCTCCGTTCATACTGCCGCGGTAATTATGGAAACAGATATATTTTCCCAGCAACCCGCTGTCATTCCCCAATCC
>JAKQJH010000125.1 GCA_029561255.1 Bacteroidota bacterium
CATCAAGTCAATGTTTAAAGTTGTACGATATGGCATAAACGCCATGCCTGCATGGCAGACACAAATGAGCAACAAACAAATTGCCCAGGTATCAAGCTATATTAAAACTTTACACGGAACCAATCCTCCTAATCCAAAAGCACCTCAGGGTACGTTGATGAAAGAAGAAGCAGCCCCGGCAGCACCGGCAAGCCCGGCAGCGGATTCAGCTGCGCAAACGAAGAAAGTAGCCATGAACTGAAAATAATGTGCGTAATAAAAGGAGTGTAAGCAATGACTAATGATCTTAAGACTGAAGAACCGAAAAATGAATCGTTTCGTGACCGGATAGCCACGGTGGATGCCAAAGGCAAACGCAACTGGGTATTTGCCCATAAACCAAAAGGTCGTTTTTACAATATCAGGACCATTGTCAGCTTAGGCTTCTTTATACTCTTTTTTGCCCTGCCATTCATTAAAGTGAATGGCAGGCCTTTTTTTCTGTTCAATGTACCCGAAGCAAAATTTATCATTTTTGGTAAAGTATTCTGGCCACAGGACTTTTTCATCTTCGGGCTTACGATGGTCACCTTTATCATTTTCATTGTATTGTTTACCGCCGCATTTGGCCGGTTATTCTGTGGTTGGGTTTGTCCCCAGACGGTATTTATGGAAATGCTCTTCCGTAAAGTAGAATTCCTGATCGAAGGAGACGGACCTAAACAAAAAATGCTGCGGAATTCGGGTTGGACCGGAGAGAAGATCAGGAAGAAACTGACTAAGCACCTGGTTTTCTTTTTACTCTCTTTTATTATTGCCAACTTTTTCCTCGCCTATATTATCGGGATCGATGAATTGAAAAAAATCATCACTGAACCGGTAAGCCAGCACTTTGTGGGCTTTATGGCCATCCTTCTGTTCTCGGCGATTTTTTATGGTGTATATGCCCATTTCCGCGAACAGGCCTGCACGGTGGTATGTCCTTACGGCAGATTACAAAGCGTATTACTGGATCGCAATTCCATGATTGTCGCCTATGATTACAAACGTGGAGAACCCCGGGGAAAATATAAAAAGGACCAACCTGCAGAACTTGCATTGGGAGATTGTATCGACTGTCACCAGTGTGTGAAAGTTTGTCCTACCGGTATTGATATCCGCAACGGCACCCAGATGGAATGTGTCGGTTGTACCGCCTGTATCGATGCCTGTGATAAAATGATGGATGCCGTGGGAAGACCCCGCGGACTCGTTAGATATGCTTCAGAAACAGGTATTGCGGAAGGTGCTAAACTGCGTTACACCACCCGCATGAAACTTTATATCGTTTTACTGATCGTATTGACCGCCCTCTTAACTGTTCTTTTACTGACCCGCAAAGATGTAGGTGGCACCATTGTAAGAGCCGGAGGTATGCTATTCCAGGAAAGAGGGGCCGATAGTATCTCCAACCTGTATACGATCAAACTGACGAACAAAACAATGAAGGACATCAACCTGACCCTGAAACTGGAAGATGCACCCGGACGTATTATTGAAGCTGCCGGTGAAAATATTCTGGTAAAAAAGGAAGACCAGGGAAAGGGCTCATTCTTTATTGTACTTCCCAGAAACTATATCAGTAAGCGCAAACTCAGTCTGCGGGTTGGTTTATATGAAGGGGATAAGAAAATCACGACAATAAAGACTAATTTCATGGGACCTTTTAGTCTTCACTAAAAGTTACCTGACAAAAACCAATTAATATGAACTGGGGCAATCGCTTAGTACTCGTTTTTCTTGTATTCGGGGCCGGCATGGGCTACCTGGTCTATCGTTCCATGAATACGGATTATGAGTTGGTGGAATCCGATTATTATAAACAAGAATTACGCTACCAGCATGTTATAGATGAGCACAAGTCGGCCAATGCGCTCTCTGCAGCCGTAAATATTGAAAAAAAAGAAGGGGCCCTCCTGCTGCAGTTTCCGGAGGAAATGAAAAATAAATCACTGACCGGCGAACTTTATTTTTACTGTGCCTACGATTCTAAAAAAGACAAACGGGTTTCGCTGCAATCAGATAGCAATGGGGTACAAACCATTCCGGCCGGTACTATCCTTCCCGGTTCTTATACGGTGAAAATTAAATGGAGCAATGGCGAAAAGTCCTATTATTCCGAGCAAAACTTATCGGTACTTTAATCATGCTATGGGCGGCCATGATATCAGGTTTAACACTTGGTGCGGCCGGCAGCCTGCACTGTGTGGGCATGTGCGGTCCACTTAGCCTGGCCCTTCCTACCGGACACCTGTCCAGGGCAAAACAGTTTTTCTCCCTGCTGGTCTACCAGTTTGGACGAATCATTACCTATAGCCTCATCGGATTATTGTTCGGGCTCGCTGGCCGCCGGATTTATATCAGCGGATATCAACGCTGGTTCTCCATCGGGTTAGGCATCCTCGTTCTCGCCCTGGCCGTTATTTATTTTGTACAGAAAAACACCATACATTTTGCCTTTTTCAACCGCTTTTATAATAATATCCAACGCCTGATTGGACGCATACTCCAAAAAAATAAAGGCCCGTTGGGTTTTTTCTGGCTGGGACTGGCCAATGGGCTATTGCCCTGCGGACTGGTCTATGTGGCTATTGCAGCCACCCTCTCCTTTAGTGAAATAATTGAAAGTGTAAGTTTTATGGCTGCTTTTGGAGCCGGCACCCTGCCTGCTATGATGATGGTGGGAATGGCCGGTAGTATGATCAAACCGGAAGCCCGGCAACTGATTCGTAAAGCTGTACCAGTATTTGTTACCCTGATGGGTATTGTGCTCATCCTGCGGGGCATGAACCTCGGGATTCCCTTTATCAGTCCGGAATTACCCGGTTCCCCCGGCGATGCCGTGATCTGCCATCCGCAGTAATTCACTTTCTTAATCTGTACCCCCTTCCCCGTGGGAAATACTAATCCGGTTCTTTGTATTCTGGCAAACTGATCACCACTTCGGTACCTTTTTCCAATTCACTGTTCAGGTGTATATCGCCACCCAACAGATTTACATAACGTTTGACAATCGGAAGTCCCAGACCCGTACCCTGAATATTACTTACATTCTTGGCCCGGAAAAAAGTGCTGAACAAATGGGGCTGGTCTTCCTCCGGTATGCCAAGTCCCTGGTCGCGGACCGAAATATTTAATACGCTATTTACCGTATTGGTACAAAGCCAGACCTTCTTCCCTTCCCCTGAAAACTTGATGGCATTGGAAATCAGGTTCAGCATGATATTTTTCAGCATCCGCTTATCGGTCTTAAAATTACCATCCCCGATACAATCCAATACAATTTCCTGGCCGCTCTTTAAATGGGCCTTCATCTCATCCACCACATCCTCCACAAAATCTTTTACTGAAAAAACAGTGACCGTCACTCCCACTTTCCCTTCTTCCAGTTTACCCAGGGACAGAAAGTCTTCCAGCAGTTCGTTCATATGATTCACAGAATCCTTAATCCGGCGGATGTGTTTTTCCCGTTTATCAAACTCCTCCCCCGAAGGATATTTCGAGACCAGGGTGGCTGAAGAAAGAATGGTACTCAGCGGTGTTCTGAATTCATGGGAAGCCATAGACACAAAGCGACTTTTGATCTCATTCAGCTGCCGCTCTTTATCCAGGGATTCACTAAGCTCCTGTTGTGACTCTTCCAGTTTCTGCAGGGCTTCTTTCAGGATAATGGTTCTTTCCTCCACTTTACCTTCCAGGTCAGTATTCAGTTTCCGGATATCATCACTTATTTTCTCCAGTTCCATTTTCTGGCGCAACAGGTTTTTCTCAATTTCTTTACGGGCGGTGATATCCACGATAAAGCCGATTACAAAATCCTCGTCCTTTTGCTTGTAATGACTCAGACTCACTTCCACGGGGAATTCACTACCGTCTTTCCGGCGGGCATAAAGATCCCGGCCGGAGCCCATGGTGCGATTGGAAGGGTGTTTATAGAATCCTTCCCGCAATCCTACATGGCGATCCAGGAAACGCATTGGAATCAGTTTCTCTATTTTTTCTTCAATCAGTTCCTCAGCTCCGTAACCAAACATCCGTTCTGCAGCCGGATTTACCAGTACAATACTGCCGGATTTATCAGTCAGCAGGATCCCCTCTGTAGCATTCTCGAACAGGGAAGCCATATGCGTTTTTTCATGGGCAAAATTCTGCTGCATCTTTTTCAGGTAAAAAATTACCACTACGGAAAACACCACTACAAACAGGGAATAGATTTGAGAGAGGAGGGCCCGGGTAATATCATCGTCATCTTTTTTAAAATAAATGACAAGAGCGGTCATAACAACCATACTTATTACACCGGCTGCCAGCGTTGATCGCCAGCCCGGGATGAAAGCCGTGAGAATCACAAAAAGCAGCAGCCCGCTGACCGAAAGCTGATAGTCACGGAATAAAAAAGCTAACGTGAGAGAAAAACTAAATACGAGGATGGCCCAATAGGTCATCG
>JAKQJH010000131.1 GCA_029561255.1 Bacteroidota bacterium
AAAGGGAATGCCGCTGAAATTAAAACGGCGCAGGCAGGGATGAAGAAATACCCGGTATCCATGCATCATGGACTGGCCTTGTTGTTTTTCACGAAGAAACAGGAAGTGCCGGCCCTTTATGTTCTCTGTTCAGTCATTAAAGCCAATCCGGCCAATACACTGGCGATGAGTAACCTGGCGGCCATTCTTAATCATGCCGGGTTTCCGCATAAATCAATTCCTGTCTCCAAACATGTATTGCCCCAGGCCCCGCAAAGTGCGATCGTGAACAATAACCTGGGACAGGCTTATTTCCAGTTGGGCGATATCGATAATGCCATTCGCTTTTTATCCGCCACCACCCGTATTGAACCTTTCCATGTGGAAGCCAATGCCACCCTCGGTTATATCAATGAAGCCCGGGGTAACAGTGCGGTAGCGGCCAGTCATTACAACAACTCACTCAAAGGTGGTTACAATAAAGCAGCTGCAGAAGGCATGAAAAGAACAAGGCCTTCTGACGATCTCAGTGATAAACTCCGGATGCCTCCCCGGATGAGCTATCCGGAGATGGATGATAATCTTCCCTTTGCCTGTCCGACCGACCCGGGTAGTGGTTATGCGGCTGTGGTAGCATTTAACGCACGGATGCAGGCAGAGAGCGAGGCCTGGGAAAGAACCAGGGCAGATTATGATGAAAGAGCCGGGAGGGACATGCAGCAGAATATCATGAGCCTGGTCAGGGTGCAAGGATCCGGCCGTACCATAGCAGTGGGACTCAACCCGCTTTTCCATAAAGCCCAGCTGATTACCGGAAAATCCTACCGGACATTTACGGATGAAGCAGCCAGGATAGAAAATGAATTTGAAAAATGGAAGCGGGCTTTTGATAAAGAATGGGGAGACCGTGCGAAAGAAATTTGCAAAAACCTGGACCCCGATGCATGTTGTGCCGCCGAAGTGGGGATGTACAACGCAAAGAATGCGGCCTATATGAACCGCTATCACCGGTATTGCGAAGATGTATGGAACAACGCCCGCTGGCATTACAATACAATCGCCTATTGGTACCCTTATGTAAAGAATGTCCCGATGGGTGGACGGGATCTGATCATTGCCAGGGGCATATTGCTGGGAACTGCAGCTAAGCTCAGCAGCGTACACCTGATGGAGTACACTTGTGGTCTGCCTATCGAACGGACCGATACGGCTGACAAAAAAGAAAATTTCAGAGACATCAATTGCCCGGTCAGTTTCAAAATACCACTCGGGGTGGGCGATGTGACCCTGAGTTGTGAATCGCTGAGTGTGGACCTCGGCGAAGGAATCGTGGGAGGATTTGAATATGAATTTGGTTCCGGTCAGACCACTATGTATATCGGTGTGGGTGTACAAGCCGAAGCCGGAGTGCTGAGTGTGGAAGCCAGCGCCACACAGTTCATCAGTTTCGACAGTGATTTTAATGTAACGGATGTTGGAAATAAATTATCGGTTGGCGCTTCGGCAATGGAGATATCCTCCACGCTCGGACTGGAAGGACTCAGTGCCAGTGGGGATGTGACGTTTGGAGTGAACAGTGGACTGAATGTCAGCAGCAGCGCTTCGGCCATGGGACAAAGCATGTTTGCGGGAGAAATACAACTATTATAACAGCATTTTCAAAAACAAACCATAGTATATGAAACGTTTGGCCTTATTGATTTTAGTCAGCATCAGTCTCCTCTCTTCGGCTCAGGACAAAAGAGGCTGTGATACGATTGAGCCGAAATACATGACCCGTATGCCGGGTTTTCTTCTGGAAAATTGTGACCTGAGTGAGTTCAGCACGTATAAGTTTTCCTACATTGATTTGAAAGACAAGCGGATTTATAAAGAAGTGGAAGGTCGTTTTTATCGTCTCAGGTATTCCAAAATCAAGGGAGAATCCCGGAAATTCAGTGGAGAACAGATCCGTTTCAACTATCACAATGCAGTCGTAAAAGCAAAGGGCTCATCACTATCCCTCAGAAAGGATTTTTTTAAAATGAACCAGAATGGGAAAACAGTCTGGTTTAAGATTGATAATGCAGAAGATTCTGATGATCAAGGTTTCGATCTTTTCATCGTTGAGACCGAAGAAATGAAACAGGATATAGAAGTAAATATGAGTGAAGGTATTGACCGTGATGGAAAGATCGCATTATACGGGATATTATTTGACGTAGGTAAGTCCGTGATCAAACCTGAATCTGCTCCTGCCTTACAAATGGTAATTGATTACCTCATAGCTAATCCCGGTATCAAAATCTACGTAGTGGGACATACCGATAATACGGGACTCTTTGCCAGTAATATCACTTTGTCTAAAGCCCGGGCCAAAGCAGTAAAGGATTACCTGGTGACAAAAGGTAAAATTGCCGCTACCAGACTGGGGTCCGATGGAGTGGGATCACTTTGCCCTGTAGCCACCAATGGTACCGAAGAAGGAAAGGCATTGAACCGTAGGGTGGAAATTGTAAAACAGTAAGTATTACCATTAACCATTCAACCGTTTCCCATGAGAATAATTGGTCTTTTGTTCTTACTAGGACTTTCATGCTATACTACTGCGCAATCAGTACGTCTGCCGCAAGGTGTCACGATGGACACCCTTCCCGAAGGTTTTTCGGAAGGACTGTTCCGTCACCACCTGTACAAAAACAAACAGGTGATCGCGTCAATCGTCCCGGTTACCTGGCATAACAATGATACCCGCGGTACCACGATTGCCACTTCGTATGAAGCCAGTTTCCTGGTGGGCACAGTGCGTAAAGACAGTTTTACCACGGTAAAACAGTCTTTACAATGGTTGGTGCCGGTGATCGAAGACTATTTTTCACCAGTGGATTATCCCCGTTGGAAGAGCTTACGGATACAACCGCCGAAAGTCAGGATCCGGTATCCCTGGGAATGGAGCTATAAATCGGACCGCAATAATTCCATCTTCCAGAGTAAGGCTCAAACCAATAACCGGCTGGCATTACTCAGTACAAACAATTCAGAGATCATGCAGGTGATCCGGACACCGAATACCGGTAAGCTTACACTTGACCAGCTGATCCTGCTCAGTCAGCGGATGAATCCGGCCATCAACCTGCAGCAAAACCCGCTACAGGATATCCTCATCGGAGGGAAAACCTTTAAAACCACCAATCATACGTTCATGGAACTGATGCTGCAACAGCACTATTGGTATGCGGATGAAAAAGAAATCATCTATATCGGGGTGGGCTTGCTGAGAGAAGACCAGGTAAGGTATCCGTTGGTGATCAAAGAAATTTTGAAAAGTATTAAATGGTAAAGTCCTATAAACATATAAATCACGCTGAAATATGAAACAATCCCTGTTTGTACTACTCTTCTCTTTTTCATTCTTTTTTCAGTACAGCCACGCCCAGGTTACAACCGTGAAATCACCTGCACAGAATCAGCCAAAACTCAAAATGCCAGCTGGTTTACCAGCTAAAATCAAACAGGTTGACAGTCTGAAGAAAGCACACTTTTCTGCCGGACAAATCCTTAAAACATATATTCCAAAATATGGCCCTCAGTTTCAGCAGGAAATGACAGAGAATCTAATTGTGATGTATCATAGCGGGTTCAAAACCGGGGAATTAGCTGATGGGGTTAAAACACAATACCCGGAAATACGTTTTCCAGTTGTTTTCCGGATATTTTATACCGCTTTAAAGGAAATAAGAACATACGGTAATTCCACTACCTGGATTTTCACATCCAGTGATACATTAAAGATCTCGTATGGTTTACCAGTTGAAAGGGGCTATGTCGATTACCCGCATTTTTACATTAAAACACTTAAAGATGGCGGTGCCTCTGTTTCTGACATCTTCTATTTTATTAACAAGTACATGGTCACCGGCAGTCCTGCAAACTGGCAGAATATTGAAAATAATGTAAAAGCGTTGCTCCAATCCGGTTTTAAAGAAGATGTAGTACTGAAAAACCTGCTGATTATACGTGAACGAGCAGCCTGGATATTCACCGGTTTTTGTAAAGGGGCGAAATCTGCCGGAGTTGACGCGGTTACAACCTCCAGGGTGCTGAACATGGAGAATCTGACAAAAGATGAAATTTCAAATTATCTTAAAAATGGAGGATATACGGCAGCAGAAATTCTTGCAGCGCTCCAGGCATTATGATCTATCTAATTAGTAGTTGGAGAAAACACCAACTACTATCTCGCTAACTTTAGTTGTACCTGTTGATTTCATCAGCTCGTACAGATTGTGTACTCACCGCATTCAGTTGGTGTTTTCACCAACTGTATTCACCGCCTACTGTTGGTGTTTTCACCAACTGTATCTCACCGCCTACTGTTGGTGTTCTCACCAACAGTATACCGCCTCCACCCCCTCAGGTACTTCACCCCCTTCGACGTCATAAACCGTGTCGGCACCTGCTGCCAATTGCCCCCTGATGAACGCCAGACTAAGAAATGCAGGTGCGGATTGAACGCATATCCCGTTTTGCCGCTTAAAGCAATTACCTGTCCCTTCTTCACTGTATCCCCTACATTCACCAATGCCCCGTTGTATTGCAGGTGCCAGTAACCGGCTCTTGATCCGTCGGGATGCTGGATGACGATATTGTTGCCATCTGACCGGTATTTTTTATCGAGTCCCCCTTTCTTCCCATCTTCTTTCACCCGTACCACCACTCCCTCCCGGGCGGCACAGATCTTCGTACCCCTTTTCATATTGAAATCAAGG
>JAKQJH010000132.1 GCA_029561255.1 Bacteroidota bacterium
CTCACACCATGAGAATCAACCGGGCAACCAGCAGGGGTTTGCTCGCGGTCGAACTGGTCTGTTACACCATCCGCATCTGTATCAGGTAATACAGGCTTGGGAAGACGCATCAGGCGGGGGTTGCGGATTTCGCTGTAAGCATAATCCAGGGGGTTCAACCACCACAGTGGCTCAACAGATTTAGCACCCAGGTTAATGTTCAGACCAACCGTCATGTAGTTGTAAGAATCAAAATCACGGGTCAGTGTAGCATCGCCCCAGGGCTGCTCTTGCCAACGTTGACCATCCAGCAGATCATCTTTGATGATGGTCCAGCGGTCTTCCAGTGCCAGGTTGATACGGTTGCTCAGTTTGAAAGCAATACCCATACCTACTGTTCCGGAAGGTTTGAACGTATCGCCGAATAATTTCGGACGACGCTCTCCCTGGTTTTCAGCAGCTGTTTCGAAACTGCCATCCAGAATGTTTTTCTTCATGTCCTTGATGAAATCACGACGGTTCTTGTAAGAAGCCTGTGTGATGGAATTGAAGTTGTACTTCTGGTTGTTTGCATCTTCATCCAGTGAATTCACTTTGGTGTCGTAGATAGAACCACCCACACCGGCAAAACCGTAGATGTTGAATCCGGTTTTGGATTTGTGAAAACGTACGTTGTTCAGGGTGAACACTGCTTCCAGGCTCAGATCCTGAACCTTGGTTTTGTAGTTGTAGAACACCTGCTCAAGCGGTGTGGTAGTCAGCCTTGTTTTTGAAGAAACAATCAGCGGTGTACCTACCCCGTTAATTTGCTGTGGAGCTGAATAACGCTGATTCGGGTCAGCAATATTTGCACCCCATGCCGGGTTCTTAGCATAGTTCTGGGCAGCTCTGAAACTGTAGCCCTTTCCAATACCATACATGTACTCTAAACGCAGCGAGAAAATATATCCGAAAGCTTTTCTTACGTGAGCTCCGAATCCCGGAGAAACAAATTGTGCGGGGATATCACCGCTCACCTGGAATAAGCCACCTTTCACACCAATCTCCCACTGATTGCGGGGTTTTGAAGGAAAATTGTAAGACCCGTTCAGAAACTCGGTATGCTGCGGCATCCGTTTACCGGGTACAAGGGAAGAATCTTTAACGTCGTAACTGGTTCCCACCCTCTGTGAAAAACCATAAGACGCCAGCAGACAGAAACTGACCGCCAGAAATAAGTACTTTTTGCTTGCCATAACTAAGGATTAAGATTTGTGAACAATGTCCTAAATAATACGCAAAAATATTAAATGAGGACTAAATACCAAATTTTTAACTCATTTATTTACCCTTTTGCCCTTTATTTTTCAATAACTTAGTCAATTTTTGACCCTTTTTTGTTGCATCTGCAAACAATTATTTTTTTGCCCGTAAATTGCTTTTTTTTGGCATGCAACTACCTACCGATCTCATCCAGGACGAATTGACCATTTTTGAGCAACGATTCAAAGAGGCTGTACGCAGCAATGCACCCCTCCTGGACCGGATCATGCGGTATGTGGTAAAACGTAAAGGAAAGCAGCTCCGGCCCATGTTTGTACTGCTCTCCGCCAAACTCTGCGGGCCCATTTCCGACCCGGCCTATCGTGCCGCTTCTTTGGTGGAAATCCTTCATACTGCGACACTTGTGCACGACGACGTGGTCGATGATTCGATGGAAAGGCGTGGATTTTTCTCTCCTTATGCCCTCTGGAAAGCGAAAGCCAATGTGCTGATTGGCGACTACCTGCTGGCCAAAGGATTGCTGCTTTCTCTCGATAATCACGATTACCAGATCCTTCATATTTTGTCAGACGCCGTCCGGAAAATGAGTGAAGGAGAACTCCTGCAACTGGAAAAAGCCCGGAGCCTGAACCTGAAAGAGGACATTTATTACGAGATTATACGGAATAAAACGGCTTCTTTACTGGCTTCTGCCTGTGCCGCCGGCGCCTGGTCGGCAAGCCAGGACGAAGGTATAACCGAAAAAATGCGCCAGTTCGGGGAAAAAACCGGTATGGCTTTCCAGATAAAAGACGACCTTTTCGACTACGCGAGTGAGGATGTGGGCAAACCCACCGGCAATGATATCAAGGAAAAAAAGCTGACACTACCGTTGATCTATACCCTTAATAATACCGATAAGGAAACCCGGAGAAAGATCATTTATATTGTGAAAAACAATAACCAGGATAAAACAAAAGTGAAATGGGTGATCGACCAGGTAACCGCCGCGGGTGGTATCCGATATGCCACTGAAAAGATGAATGCGTATAAGAAAGAAGCCCTTGATATCCTGCACAGTTTCCCCGAAAGTCCCTACCGCAAAGGACTGGAAGATATGGTCCTGTTCGTTACTGACCGGAAATATTGATTATCGGTGCCAAACCTAATTACCCAATGGCCATAGAAAAAAGATGGAAAATTCTGGAGGCGGATGCTGTAAAAGCGGCTGCACTGCAACAGGCATTAACGATACACCCTTCCCTGTGCAGTATACTGGTACAACGAGGGATTGAAACCTTTGAAGAAGCCAAAGCTTATTTCAGGCCCCGGATGGCCGAACTGCATTCTCCCTGGCTGATGAAGGATATGGAAAAGGCGGTAGACCGGATACTGGCCGCCGTAGGAGTCGAAGAAAAAATCCTGGTCTTCGGGGATTATGACGTGGATGGTACCACCGCCGTGGCCAGTATGTACCAGTTTTTGCACAAATTCCACCAGCCCCTTGATTTTTATATCCCGCACCGTTACCGCGAAGGGTATGGGGTCAGCAAAGCCGGAATCGACTTTGCCCATGAAAACGGATTTACCCTGATCATTTCACTGGACTGTGGCATAAAATCAGCTGACCTTATCCGTTATGCTGCCGGCCTGGGTATTGATTTTATTGTCTGCGACCATCACCTCCCCGATGAGGCGATTCCACCGGCCGTAGCCATCCTCAACCCCAAACAAGTTGATTGCTCGTATCCTTTTAAAGAATTATGCGGTTGCGGGGTCGGCTTTAAACTGATGTGTGCCCTGGCCGAACGGATGGAACTTCCACCAGAAACCGCCTATGATCATCTCGATCTGCTGGCTACTGCCATTGCTGCCGATATCGTTCCCATGTACGGAGAAAACAGGATCCTGGCTTTTCACGGACTGATCAAGGCCAACCTGCAACCAAATTTTGGCATAAAGGCATTAGCTACCCTGAGTGGCGTGGTAAAATCATTACATATCACCAGCCTGGTATTTATGATTGCCCCACGCGTGAATGCAGCCGGACGAATGGATGATGCCCGGAAAGCAGTACAGATGTTTGTAGCCGAAACGGAAACAGAAGCCCTTCATTTTGCAGAACAATTACATAGTGATAATTCCGACCGAAAAGAAGCGGACAAGTCTATTACAGAAGAAGCCCTGCAAACGATCCGTGCCAATGAAGCCTGGCTGAACCGGAAATCCACCCTTGTATACCAGCCTCACTGGCATAAAGGGGTGGTGGGCATTGTGGCTTCCCGGCTGATTGAACATTTTTACCGGCCGACCATTGTGCTCACCCGCTCCGGCGACTATGTAGCCGGAAGTGCCCGTAGTGTACCGGGGTTTAATTTATATGAAGCGATCCATGCCTGCCGTGAACACCTACTGGGCTATGGCGGGCATTTTGCAGCCGCCGGAATGACGTTGGAAACCGGTCAGGTAGACGCCTTTCGTGAAAAATTTGAATCGGTGGTATCCTCAACGATTGAACCCCGTTTGCTTATTCCGGAGATTGTAATTGATGCCGTCATCTCACTCAAAGATATCCGTCCTTCAATTTATTCTATTCTCTGTCAGATGGAGCCTTTCGGACCCGAAAATCTCCGTCCCATATTCCTGGCCCGACGACTTTTAAATACCGGATACTCAAAAATTGTAAAAGAAGAACATATCCGTTTCTCTTTAAAACAAGACCAGGTCACCCTGACAGGTATTGGTTTTGGCATGGCGGCTAAATTCTCCCTGCTGGAACAGGGTTCCCCGGTAGATGTAGTATTCACGATTGATGAAAACGAATGGAACGACACCAAAACACTGCAAATGCGTGTCATCGACTTTCGTGCATCGGAATAGTACGTAAGCAACCATTCGTACAACGGGGTTCTGCAAATTGGACTTACATTTGCCGTTGAAATGTTTCGCATGAAAAAAACGTTACCCGTCATCCTCCTGTCCCTCGCGATTTACTGCAGTAAACCGGTATCAGCTCAAAGTACGGCCATTACCCTGGATGTGGTCAGCTGGAATATGGAATGGTTTGGTTACCCTCCATCAGGCCCTTCCAACGAAGATCTGCAGGAAGCCAATGCAAAGAAGATTCTCCGTTACCTGAATGCCGATTTATACGGGATGGTGGAAGTGGTGGACAGCATGCGGTTTCGCCGGCTGGTGGATTCATTGGGAAATAATGAATATGGCTTTTTTATTTCTCCCTTTTGCAGTAACAACAGCACGGGTACGGGCAATAGCTGGTTGAGCGGACAGAAACTCGCTTTCATTTACCGTAAATCCATTTTTTCCAATATCAGAACCCGTGGATTACTTCGCAGCAGTGTCAGTGCCAATACCAATTGGGCTTCCGGACGTTTCCCTTATATGTTTTCTGCCACTGCCACCATCAACAGTGTGAGCAAGGATATTAATTTTATTGTCATCCATGGAAAAGCGGGCAGCACTGCAAATGATTATGACCGACGCAAAGCGGGGGCACAGGAACTGAAAGACACACTCGATGCCCAGTTTGCCAATACGATCAATATTATTATCGGGGATTATAATGACGCGCTGAATACCACCATCTCCACTGGCTCAGGTCCGGCCTCTTCTTTTCAGCCCATTATTGCCGATAGTACGGATGCCGATCATTATAAATCAATCACCCTGCCATTGGGGGTGGCCGGGCAAAGCAGTATGATCAATTTTCCGAATGTGGTGGACAATCATGTTATCTCCAATGAACTTACCCCTTATTACGTATTAAACTCGGCTAAAATCAGGAATGATATTACGGCTGTCGTCCCGGACTATATCACCACACATAACACCTCAGACCACTACCCCGTTTTTTCGCAGTTCAGCCTGGAAGGACTGATTACCGGAATACCCGTGGTAACACCCACTGCATTTGGTATACAGGTCAGCCCGAATCCATTCGGGTCCTCCCTTCGTGTAACAGCCACCAAATCACTGGCCAATGTACAGGTAAGGTTACTGAATATGCAGGGCCAGATCATCCATACAAAATCACTTGGTTTCCTGAGTGCGGGTTCCAGCTATGAACCCAGCTTTACTGATCTGCCGCGGGGAATATATTTCATGCAAGTCGAAACGAAACAACAGAGAACAGTAGTTAAACTGACACACCTGTAGAGGGTTTAGGGCATCTGATAGAAGAAAAAGATTTACAGGAGCGTTTAGAAGGTTTAGGAGGTACTAAAGCAGAAGGAGACTTAAAGGAGAGTTTAGAGGAACTTTCTGAGAACGGGCTGTTTCCTGACAGCTAACAACGAACAGCTAACACCTTCAGAAAGGGCTGTTTCCTGACAGCTAACAACGAACAGCTAACACCTTCAGAAAGGGTTGTTTCCTGACAACCGACATCTGACATCTGACAACTAAAAAAAGGCTGTCCTGAAAAACGGGACAGCCTCTTTACTTTATAGTTAAATTGACTTAAAGAACCAATACCGTAATCACTTCCATTTCTTTCTTATCACTCACCAGGTAAGCCCTGTACACCCCGTGTTGTAAGGTAGCCGGAACTGTGAAGGTCTGATTGATAAAGGTGGACTGGATATTCATATTCCACTGGTACACTTTTTCACCGGCGCTGTTGAAGAGCATCAGTCCGTAATAACCGGGCTGGATATCTTTTACCGTAATGCGCATGGCAGTTCCTCTTTCTACCGGGTTGGGATAGAGACGGAATCCGGATCCGATAGCCGTAACCGTGAAGGATTGTTGAGTGCCATAAGCTGTACCCCCGCTATTTACCGCGTACGCTTTATAATAATAAGTAGCCCCCTGTACCAGGCTAGTAAGTGGTACCGTGAAATTGCCGGAAGCTATGCCGGTACCTGCCACAGGTGTGCCGGTACCGTTGGCAAATCCGTTTATACCACTCCACTCGATACCATAACTGGTAACGGCAGAACAACCTTCGGTAATCACTTGTCCGGATACCAATGCCGACTGTGTGGTTACATTGGTGGCCGTACCGGTGATCATTGTAGCGGTGGTATTCACCCCGCTGCCACTGACTGCCACATTCACTGTTGTGGCAAATCCACCTCCTGATACAGGAATGTTGCCATTGTATGACTGAACCACCGTCGGATTGAATTTCACAAATATGGCCTGGGTATATGTACCGCCGGTCTGGATCAGGCTTAAAGAAGTCGTATACGTTCCACCGGAAGTAGTAGAGAATGTATAACCGTTAAACGGACCCACATTCACATTCGCCGTAGTCAGGAAGGCCCCGTTGATGGTAAATGAATTCGGACCCGCACTGCTGTTAATACAGGCAGGGCCAAAAGCAGACAGTGCTGTTGCTGTTAATGAAATAGGTACGGCCAGGGTAGTAAAACTTTGCTGGGTGCCATAGGCTGTACCACCCGCATTAGTCGCAAATGCCCGGTAATAATATACAGTCGTGGCCGATAACCCGCTCAATGCGGAACTGAATGCTCCACTGCTGAGATTAGAAGAAGCCACCTGTGTTCCGGTACCAGGTGTAAAATTATCGGTAGTACTATATTCAATTCCGTATGCGGAAACATTGGAACAGCCAATCGCCGTGATAGCACCAGCCAGTGTACCGCTGTTATAGGTAACTGAAGAAGCCATACCGGTAGTAAGGCTGGCCTGTGAATTTACACCGGCTCCTGTTGCCGCCACATTAACAGGGGTGGTCAAACCGCCTCCATTGACTACGATTGATCCGTTATAGGACTGCAGAGCTACTGGCGCGAATTTCACGAAAACATCCTGTGAAAAAGAGCCGCCTGTTTGAGTCAGAGTCAGCGTACTGGTATAGGTTCCTCCGCTGGTAGTGGAATAACTAAAACCGTCGAGTGCACTCACTGTAACATCAGCCGTTGTCAGGTTTGTACCTGTAATGCTGAAGCTATTGGGTCCGGCGGTGGTGGTAAGACAAACATCCCCGAAGGAAGTCAGTGTTGAAACCAGTATTTGTGGATCAGGAGTTGCCGTTGTAAAACTGCCTTCAGTACCATAACTGGTACCCGCACTGTTGGTGGCCCAGGCATGGAAAAAATAAGTGGTACCGGTAACCAGTCCGGAAAGATCCGCACTGAAATTGCCGGAAGACAGATTGCTGGCAGCCACATTTGTTCCTGTACCATTAGCGAAGCCGGTGGTGGTACTATACTCAATTCCATAACCGGTAATAGCCGAACAACCTGGATTGGTAATCGTACCGGCAACCGTAGCCGTGGTTTGTGTAATGGCACTCGCAGTTCCACTGGTTACTATTGGAGCGTCATTCACACCCGACCCTGAAGCAGCGGCATTCACTGCAGTGGAAACACCTCCGCCTGATACAGGAATATTTCCGTTATAGGACTGAACAGCAGTGGGAGTAAACTTTACATACACTGATTGTGAAAAGGTTCCGCCAGCCTGTGTAATGCTGAGGGATGGCGTATAGGTTCCGCCAGCTGTGGCACTGTACGTAAAACCGGATAATGCCCCAACAGTAACATCAGCTGTAGTAAGATTGGAACCGGAAATGGTGAATGAATTCGGACCAGCTTCGGTATTGATACATATATTGCCGAAGGAAGTCATCGGTGAAAGAATTGAAAGAGATGGTGTTGCTACTGAGGATGCATTTAAAGCAGTCCAGGCATCTGCCGATGTAGCCCCATAAGCCACACGCACACCGTCAAAACTACCTACTGGGTTATTCGCAGTCCGGTTATGCCAATGAAAATTTCCGACATTTGTATTAGAAGGATCACTGGCAGTTGTTGTGATGAAAGCAAGAGCTGATCCGGTTGCCGGCTCACTACTCAACGAGGGATTTACCCAAACATACACTTCATCATTTGATGCGCCAGTTACAAAAGTATAACGAACTACAACAAGATACGTTTGATTATAGTTGAAAACTGTTGATCCAAAAACGGCTGAAGCAACATTTGCCAGTTTAGTAACACCTAAATTGTAACCCGCCCCATTTGTTTTTGCAAATATTCTCCCAAAATAACTGGTGCCAGTACCAGGATCACCCAATGTTATAAAATAATCTCCTGTCGCTGTGGTTGCAGACAAATTCAATAAAAACGAGTAATAAAAAGTATTTGTGCCAGCAGCCGTCGTTGTAAAAGGCTTGTATACCCGACTAGAAGTCGCTATGCCGGTTGGCATCAATACGTATTCGCCACTTCCGCCATTATATCCTGAGTAAACTAATGGCGAAGAATTCTGAACAGTTGGTTCCGGGCCACTACCTCCCTTTACCCATGAACTCTGACCGACTAATGTTGAACCCGTATTTAAACCTGTAAAATCATCAACCAGTAATGACTGAGCAGTAACGGCAGACGATACAGCCAGCATACATATATAAATAAGTAACTTTCTCATGATTTTTTTTTGAAAGATTTTAAAATTCATCTTATCAGTTCCAGCTGAATTTCACATCATCTATACCAGTAGAGGGTCTGTTTCCGCTACCGGATGTGCTGTTTAGTGCTACAATACGGATCCATACTTTCTGATTAATATTATTGAGTACAGAACCGAAATCCACTGTTACCGGAGTACTGGCAAAAGTGCCGGTTCCAAAAGTGGTGGTCAACGTTGCAGGTACTGTGGTTGCTGTCGTAAACAGTACAGGACTATCTCCCAATCCATAATCCACTCTCCAGGTAGTAGTACGACCTGTTCCGGTGCTGGCATCCAGTGACTGGAGGAGAAATTCCAGTTTCAGGTTGGTTTTACCAGTGGTGTTTGGCAGTTGGAAAGCAAATGCATAACCGGGATCCCCACCCGTTGCCGCCGTACCTGTCTGCCTGGCACCCAATGCCCGGTTGGTGGAAGTACTTTGTGCTGTACTGCTTGATGTGGCGATGAGTCCGGTGGCGGATGCATAATTCTTAAATCCGAGACTGGTCTGATTCCAGGCAGTAGGTGTAAGGAAGTTACTGTTATAAACGGTGGCTTCATTTCCGATAAATCCGCCGCTGGCTTCTTGTTTTACATATACACCTGCAGGTAATCCGGCTGTACCGAGGTTATCAAAATTAATGGTGAAAGGAGAACTGCTGCCTAATGTAATCAGGCCTTCACCACTGAAAGTGGGGCAACGCGGATTATTGAAACGTACATCCGTCGTATCGCGGATTGTCAGCTGTTTGGTGGATCCGAAGAAGGAGTAAACCGCAATGATGTCCCCATTGCCCTGCGCAACAGGAAGTGTGGCAAAATTGCTGAAATCACTGGTGCGGAGAGTGATTTTATTGGCATTCAGATTGGAACAGTCCTGTATGATCCGGTTACCGGAAAAACCATCATCCGCATAATTTTTGGAACGATCCGCGGCTGAAAATTCGTAACCGGAAAGTTTAATCAATGTACTTACATAGCGGTCCTGAAGAGAGGTGGTAAGCTGACTGACGGTTACCAGTTTTGGCACCAGGGGTTGATTCAGCGCTCCCTTTATGATATGCAGATTCTGCAGATTGGTGGCCAGCAGCGTAACCCCGCCCTGGTTGAGATAGGGAGTATCGACACCGCCGCCAAACTGAAGGGTACCATTATATTGCCCGAGGTAAAGTCCCTTAAGTTTAACAAACAACTTGCGGCCCACCGGGTAATTATTAAAATGATTGTTTCCGGCCAGGCGCAGTAATACTCCACCCGTAGAATCCTGGATGGCGATCTGCTGATAATAGTTACCGCTGCGGTCATCACAGGAAACCACACCCTCTATCACCGCATCATCGGTGATGGCTACCGGTGCACCTGAGGTATACCGGGCTTTTATATCCTTGATACTGATATTCGCCACCATATCCGGCGCTCCCAGTTCAGGCGGATCAGTAAATGTTCGCTTACAGGAAATCATCAACAGTCCGGCCATCAGTAAACCCAGGGCCGGGATGATCCATTTATGATTGAATTTGTTTTGCATAATTTATTTGTTGTGCAGTCAGTTAATATTTATTGGATATCCCCTGCGGTACGGATACCGATCTGGGTACTGGTTAAATAAATGGAAATGTAACCGGTGACCGAAGTCCCGCTGGTATTTACCGTTATGCCGGAAGCGGTCCTGACAAACATGGACAGCGTACCTGTGGCATCGGTGATATTATAGGTAATCCCCGTTGAATTGGATGAGGATTGCGTAATAGAGGTCACATTATTAATCTTCACCAGCGAAGAAGCCCAGGTGTTTTTGTTGGCAATAATCTCTGCTACGGTGGCCACTCTTGGTGTAACCGTAATAGCCCCGCTTACTTGTGAAATATTGGATTGGGGAATACTCATCAGTTCCAGGTCGCCGTTGTATAACGTCAGTTTACCACCGCCGGTGGCATTGATATCGAGAACAGAACCCATGGGATATACCGGCGAGCCGATAACCGTATAAAGATAAATACCCGCACCGCTCTCGTCCTGCAGGCGGTATACGCCGGAAGCTTCATTGGTATTGTTGGAGATCACCACACCCCGGATTCTTTTGGTTCCGGTTGGAATGGTATAATCTCCGCTCCCGGTATATAAGGCCCGGAATTCCGAAAAGCTCATATAATCGCCGGGGCCAAGGGGATCCGGTCCTGTAGGGCCAATAGGCATCTTATCACAGGAGACAAACAGCACTGAAAAGATCAGGGCGGTCAGTGTATATTTTATTTGTGTAAAACTCATACTAGATTTTATTAGCAGTTAATGTCTTTAAATTAAAAACGCAGGGTCATGCTCGCGAAAAAGTTCAGGCCATACGCATAGAACAACTTCGGAGGAAACTTGCCCACTTGTACGGGATCGGTGGATGACAATTGCGCATCATACCGCAGCTGTTCAAATCCGCCGGTGACGATATCCTTATTATTCAGGATATTATTGACTCCCACATTAAATACAAGGAAAGTGGATTTTTTATTGACTTCAAAATCTTTGGGCAACTTCCAGGAATAGCCACCAAAGAAATCCACGGTGTATTGCGCATCAAACTGTGTCTGGTCAAAAATAGCATTATACGCCTCACTTTTAGGAGCCACATACTGCAGGGCATCCCAGGTGCGGCGCAGCGGGTTCATACTGAGATAGGATTTATCAAAATAATTACCGGTCAGGCTAATGAACCAGAATTTAGGAGAACGGTAATTGAACGCAAAGCTGTAGGCCTCCATGGGTGTGGAGGGTAACCGGAAGTTCTCGGCATAGATCAGCTGGCGGCCCAGCACAGAGGCACTGTTATCCACGGTGATCACCGCTGTCTGCTTGCTGTCATAATAATAACGGCCAACGGCAGCCGCTGCATTCAGGGTAATAGTCGGCGTCAGCCTGGCTTCTATACCAAATTCACCACCAAAATGAAGTTTATCAATTCCATTAATCGCATAGTTGACGAAGTTCTGATAGGTATCATGGTAGAAGGACATTACATCCACACCATCCTGGAATCGGGTGTAATACCCACTTAAGCGTATTTTGAATTTTGGCGCATTCATGACATAACCACCTTCCACCGTCTGAATGGTTTCACTGGTTACATCTTCCTGCTGGGCATTGCGGGTACGTGGAGAAATAAACACATTCTCAAAATACGGGGCCCGGGTCTGATAAGAACCGTTAACAAATAGGTAGTTACGGCCATCGATTTTATAAGTCACTCCGGCTTTTACGGCATAATCCGTAAACTCATTGATCGTTCCTTTCCCTTCTGAGTCGTTAGGGAAAAGGCCATTGCGGACATTTCCTTCCCGGTAAAATTTTGTATAGGACAGGTTCCCGGCCAGGAACAAATCCACTTTATTATAGCGGAAAACACCCTGGGCCCAACCGGCCGCCCGGGAAATATTGATATTATAATCATACCCGAACTTATCCCCTTTATAAAGAATGCGGTTGGGCTGATCCAGGTCAAACTGGTTGGCCAGGTTATCTACCGGGAAATCCCTTTCAGCAAACTGGTTTACGTTGACATAAAACTGACCACCGAGTAAATCATCTACTTTTTTATAGTAGTGATTATTCTGTTGCTGGTAAGAAGCGCCGGCGGTGAAATCAATATGTTCGCCGAATTTGGTATTTAAAACGCTGTTGGCATTGAACCTTTTGGTATTGATGATTCTTTCTTCAATGATGTAACGGGAACGAAGACCCGTGACACTGTTACCGGTAATGCCATTGGCATTATTGATGGTGGCTGTGCTGGCCCGGTTAACATTGTAAAGATTCTGCCAGTTGATCTGCCGGTAGTTGATATCGTTCTTCATCAGGTCATACAATTGTTGTCCCTGTGAAGGATCGGTGGAACTGGACCAGGTACTGGTATAGCTGGGCAGGTAACGGTAATAATCCGGGCGAGGATCCGCGGCATTGTACCAGTCCAGCGCGGTAACACTGCGGTTCCCTAATGAATAACCGGCGGCTGTGGTCAGGGTGGTTTTATTATTCAGCCTGAAATCATGGGTAAGGATAAATACCGGTTGGTGGGTTTTTCCAATACTGGCATTTCTTTTTTCCCCGTTCTGGTAACCCCAGTTCGGATTATAATAATTGGTGCCTGCGAGGTCCATCATTTCCTGAACAGCCGCTCCCTGGCGACCGTTTTCAGTGGGTGCACCGAAAGTGGTGAAGGAAAGCAGGTGGCGCTGTCCGATCCGCTTATCCACAGCGGCGAAATAGCCCCAGCCATTATAATAAGTACCGGGAACATACCCTTCATCGGCCCAACGGCGACTGCCACTCAGTGAAAACGCCCATCCTTTTTTACTGACACCGGTTGAATGCGTGAGCATGATCCGGTTATTGTAGTTACGGTTGGACGCTGCATAGCTGATACTGGTTTGTGCCCGCTGTTTGCTGGCGCGGGAATCGATATTGGTATTGCTGCCGATATCGCCAAAAGCAAATGTATTATACCTTAAGCCCCAGGATACATCCCGGTTACGCATTACATCATTCAATCCGCCCCAGAGACCATATGGGGTAAAACCATTATCCAGGTTATCCATCGGAATCCCATTCATGTACGTACTGAAGAGATCATTGTCATACCCGCGGATACGGAAACGTACCGCACTGAAGTTGAAAGAGGCGGCGGAATAAAACGGATCTCTGCCCGCAGTCAGCAGCGAGGAAATATTCTGATTACCACCGTCGCCCATATCGTTTTCATCCAGGGAAACGGTTGGAATATTATCCAGTACACCGTCTTTAAGCTCATCAATGATTACTGTGTCTTTTTTAGCTGTGGAGTCCACCTGTGCTCCGGCTGCGAGAGAAAAGCAGCAGAGCAGCAGCAGCAGTTTGTTTTTTAGCATGTCAGTTTATTTAAACGAGAGTGCAAAATTACTAAGGATATCCTACCCATTTTAAAAAAATTAGGCACATCATAATAAAGTAATACACCTGCGCAGCTAATTTCTATGGTTTGTCGTCCAATGATTCTGTATGTTTGTGCCCCTTTATACGAATTTTATGAGCAGAATCACCATCGTATTTTTCCTGTTGATAAGTTGCCTTACCTTACCCGCACAGAAAAAAGACTATAAAAGCGCCGTTATTGCCTTCTACAACCTCGAAAATCTTTACGATACAGTAGATAACACCCTTACCAATGATGAGGAATTTCTGCCCAAAGGGGACCGCAACTATGGTTCTGCTATTTATAATAATAAACTGAATAAACTTGCCACGGTCATTTCCCAGATTGGGACCGAGCTCAACCCCGAAGGGCCAGCGCTTTTGGGGGTGGCTGAAGTGGAGAATGATACGGTGCTGAATGACCTGGTACGTCAACCCGCGATTGCCAAAAGGAATTACCGGATCGTACATTATGATTCCAGGGATATCCGGGGTGTGGATGTCGGTCTTTTGTATAATCCGAAATACTTTGTGGTGGAAGCCAGTGACAAATTATTTGTGCAACTGCCGGGCGGATCAAAAGACGCGTATTTTACCCGGGATATCCTTTGGGTAAAAGGGAAGCTGGACGGGGAAACGGTACATATATATGTTAATCACTGGCCGAGCCGTAGTGGTGGTGAAGTGCGGAGTGCCCCGGCCCGTAATGCCGCGGCGCAGGTTTGCCGCAACCATATGGACTCGATCACCAAAAAAGAACCTAATGCCAAGATCATTGTCATGGGTGACCTCAATGACGATCCCATCAATGAGAGCGTATCCGGTATCATTAATGCCAAAGGAAAGGAGAAGGATGTAAAGCCGGGCGGCATGTTCAATCCGTGGATGGATATGTATAAAAAAGGGATAGGAACGCTGGCCTACCAGGATGCCTGGGGGCTGTTTGACCAGATTCTTATTTCACAGGCCTGGCTGAAAAAGGAACAAAGCGGTTTCTTCTATTACCAGCCTCATATTTTTAACAAGGAATACCTGGTAGAAAACCAGGGCCGGTATAAAGGCTATCCCATGCGCACCTGGGATGGGAATACCTACCGGGGCGGATACAGCGACCACTTCCCGACTTATATCTTTTTCCTGAAAGAGATTAAACCTGTTAAAAAGGGATTTTAATTTTAAGTAGCTGAATTTCAACGTATTGAATTTCATATATTGAAAGAGTTGCGGGCTTCAGATACAACTCCTTTTTCTGTAAGGAATCTGCCCGGAAACCCCTATCTTTGCCGCCCCAAATCTGTATTCGCAGATTCTGTCTTTTGCAGCTCCGGCGAATGAAGACTGTCCAATGGGTAAACCGAATTATTAAATCAAAAAAAGGTAAAATGAACAATTACGAATTGATGGTGATTTTTAC
>JAKQJH010000149.1 GCA_029561255.1 Bacteroidota bacterium
CCAGGAAAAAATGAAAGCGGTGAAACCATTGCTCAGGGATGTTTTAGAAGCGGTGAAACAACACATGATGATGGCCCGCCGGCCCTTTCCCTTTTATAATATTGAAACCAAGACCCAGCCGCTCACGGATAATATTTATCACCCGGAGCCGAAGGAATTTGTGGACAGCCTGGTGGCGGTCATCAAAGAGAAACAACTGGAGGAACAGGTGATCATTCAGTCCTTCGATTTCCGTACCCTGCAATACCTGCATCAAAAATATCCGGCTATCAAAACCGCCATGCTGATCGAAGACTATGATAAACGATCCCTGGAAGAGCAACTTAAAGCCCTGGGTTTTACACCCACTATCTACAGTCCGGCTTATCAACTGGTCAATCCCGCGTTATTGAAAAAATGTCATGATCAGGGAATGAAAGTGATCCCCTGGACGGTGAATGAGAAAGCAAAAATCGAAGAACTAAAAGCAATGGGGGTGGATGGGATCATTACGGATTACCCGGATTTGTTTAACTAAATTCAGCGAATGGATCTTTCTTTAAAAAATAATACAGCCCTAATCTGCGGCAGCACCCAGGGCATCGGTCTGGCCATTGCCCATGAACTGGCTTTGTTGGGCGCCAATTGTATCTTGTTGGCACGGAACGAAGACCGGTTGAAAGAGGTTGTTGCTTCACTTGATTCCAGCCTGGGACAAATACATCAGTTTGCAGTTGCTGATTTTCAACATACAGATCAGGTGAAAGAAACTGCGGCCGCTCTGGCAGCAGCAGGGACCATTCATATCCTGGTCAACAATACTGGTGGCCCTGCACCCGGACTGATTCAAAATGCTTCCGCTGATCAATTCCTGAACGCTTTTCAGCAGCATATCATCAACAACCAGCAATTGGTACAGGCTTTATTGCCGGGTATGAAGGCAGCCAGATATGGAAGAATTATCAATGTGATCTCTACCTCGGTGAAAATGCCGATTCCCAATCTGGGTGTATCGAATACAATACGGGCTGCCACCGCCGGATGGGCCAAAACGCTGTCATTGGAAGTGGCCGCGGATGGCATTACGGTCAATAATATTTTACCCGGATTTATTATGACTGGTCGCCTGGAAAGTCTGATCAACAGTAATGCGGCTGCACAAAAAATCAGTCCGGAAGAACTCGCCGCACAAATGGAAAAACAAATTCCAGCTCAACGTTTCGGTGAAACAAAAGAAATTGCGGCACTGGCTGCCTTTCTCGCCAGCCCGGCGGCGTCGTATATTAATGGCACCAGCATCCCGGTGGATGG
>JAKQJH010000164.1 GCA_029561255.1 Bacteroidota bacterium
CAGCGGATATGCGGGCGCTTTATTGACCTGGGAATATGCTGTTATAGTTCCGAATAATAATAAAATAATGAGGTTGTATTTCATAACCGGTTTTTATATAATAATATCAGCCCTCCCTCCTACGTTCCACTTCGGAGGGCAAGTCAGGCTTCTCCACTCACTACTCACCACTCACCACTCACCCTAATAATTCACCTTCACCTCATTAATCCTTGTCGGCAACCACAGCTGCATTTCGTTTTTTCCCCGGTTGGCCCAGGCATAATACGGGATGGCGATAATTTTCTTTTTCTCTGTTATTAAAGACTGGCCATCTTCTCCCACGGTCACTACCGGCACTTCCGCCGTAATTGCTTTTACATACTCATCCAACACTTTATAGTCAATGGATTCAAACTTTGTGTTCTTGGGTACAATCATATTCCAGGCTTTCCCATTGTTATCCGCCCCTTCCACACAATACACGAGCGGGCCCCGCTGAATTGCTATGCGGCCCTGATCCTGCTTCACTTCTGTACGGGCTTTAATAATTTTAACCTCCATCGGAAATTCAAATTCCAGCTGATCTCCTTTTCGCCAATCCTGGGCCATGACCATATACCCATTCTCAATTTTGTATTTAATTTCCTTACCATTCAGTTTAACGATTGAAGTACTGCTTACACTTTCAAACCCTTCACTCACAGGAAGCATAGCATATAAACCACCCGGTGCCACTTCCCGTTGCACCCAACCAGGCACCCGGAGGTGCAAACTGAAGTTTGATTTTTTAACCGGATCTATACTGATTTTCACTTTCCCTTCCCACGGATAATTGGTTTCCATCTTCAATCCAACCGGTCCGTTTTTCAGATTAAAAGAAGTGTTACTGCCTACATACAGATTCACATACACCGAATTATCGCCAAATGCATAAATGTAATTTCCGAGTGAGGCCACCAACCGCGCAATATTAGCCGGACAACAAGCGGTACCAAACCATTCCCGTCGCTGATGTTGTCCTCTTGATGCCAGCGGATTACCATAAAAGAACCGGTCACCACTCAGGCTTAATCCATCCAGTGCCCCGTTATATAAACTTCTTTCCAGTACATCCATGTATTCGGCATTACCCGTAAGTGCACTCATCCGCTGGTTCCAGAACACCATACCTACAGAGGCGCAGGTCTCACAATATGCCTGTTCATTGGGCAGGTCATAATCCACACTAAAGCCTTCATTACTTCCGGCAGAGCCAATGCCTCCGGTGATATACATATTCCGGTACACCACATCTTCCCAAACAGTACGCATGGCTTTCAGGTAGGCGGTATCACCTGTCTGAGCAGCCACATCCGCTGCACCCGTATACATATACATAGCTCTTACCGCATGCCCGGTAATTTCCTTTTGCTCCTTCACCGGTAATACATCCTGCGCATAAGCCGTATCCTTCCAATCCGTCCAGGTATATCCTTTCGCCAGTTTTTTTCCCCTTTCGCTCAACAACCAATCCGACAAATTCAGGTAAGCAATATTATTGGTGATTTTATATAATTTCACAAGGGCCAATTCCAGTTCCTGGTGCCCGGTCACCCAATGCTTTTTACCCGGACCAAAAATGGCTCCGAAATGATCCGCCCATTTGATACAGACATCAAGCAGCTTACGTTTTCCGGTGGCATTATAATACGCCACACCGGCCTCAATCATATGACCGGCATTGTAATCCTCGTGCATGCTCATATCAGTATAGCGGTCCTGCAATCCCTTCAGGGTGTACCATGTATTCAGGTAGCCGTCCGGTTGCTGGGCGGATGCGATTTTTTCTATCCATTCATCGCATTTCTTTTCCATAGCCTCACTGGGATGTGTCTTTAAGGAATAAGCCATTGCTTCCAGCGCTTTGAACACATCACTGTCATCATAAAAAATGCCCTCATGTTCCTCCCCTTTAGCGCGGGCCACCCGTTCAAAATTCCGGATACGGGGCGTAGCGGTTTCTGTCTGGTAAATACAGGCATCGAGTGTTTTGGTGGCCACTTTATCGATCTTGGGTTTCCAGAACTGATCTGTCACATTCACCTGGGAAAAATTGACAAACTCAAATTGTTTAAGTGAAGTTTGCGCCTGCGCTGCCACAGCAATAGCCAGCAATGGCACCAATATTCCTTTTCTCATGTTGGTTAAATTATAATTTAAAAATCATCCCTTCTTCCGCCACATTAAAACCGGCAGCCCGGACCTGATCCTTCTCCTTCGATGCTTTTTTTAAAAGGGGGTTGGTATGATTAAAATGGATAAAATGAATTTTTGTTTTAACCGTATCCGGTAACCCGGACATCAACCGGGCGGTTTCCTCCACAAACGGGTGTGGCACTTCCTTCATATTGCGACCTGGTAATTCCCCATCCTTATAAAAAGTGCCATCGATCAAAACCACACTGAAATCCATCACCAGGTCTTTGATATCCCGGTCCCAATGCTCCCATTTATCTATGTCCGGGATAAAAAGTATTTTTTTCTTCCCGTTGCTGATAACAAAACCAATGGTCTCGCTGTACTCATCCCGGTGCGGAACTTTCCAGGGGGTAATACTTAATTGGCCGGATAGCTTAACGAGGCTGTCTTCTTTTACCCCGGTTAATGCGATATTCTTTATTTGAACGAGCTGACTCCAGGGGCCATTGTTACGGAGGAAGGAATCCATCCGGGGCATTACATACACCGGAATTTCATTCGCCCCCATGGCTTCCCGCCCAAGCTGCAGCAATCCGGTATAATGTCCGGTATGGGCGTGCGATAAGAAAATACCATCGGGACTGTAATCCGGTTTTGCGGGTAGAAATGGCTGCAGGTTCTTTAACTGAACAGTGATATCGGGAGTCGCTTCAATTAACCAGTATTTGTTAGATGGCCGGTCTACCAGGGCCAAGCAGGTTACCAGTTTTTTTTCTTCCTTTCCTTTCCAATAGGCCTCGCAGCATTCTTTTTCACAACCAATCTGCGGATATCCTGCATCCTGTGCCACCCCCAGCACCACAATAAATTCATCCGGAAGTGCATCAGCAGGTGCAAAAGGCTTTTGGTTGCCGGATCTGAATTTTAATAAAGCCGCACAGGCCAGTACGACCAACACTAAAAAAAGTTTAAAGCCCCGTGTATGCATTTCTATCCGATTTTAGGGAGCTTATAGCCATTATGATAAGGAGCCGCCAGGTATTTACGGTTAATTTTCTCATTGGTAAAACGACCACGCTGCTGATCCCAATCCAGTTTCTTACCACTACGGAATGCGATATTTCCCATCTGACTCAGCATGGCAATATGCGATGCTTCCTGGATCGAACATTTGAGGTCTTCCATTTTCCGGGAACGGATCACACTGACAAAGTTTTCCATGTGTTTATCCAATCCGTTATCCATCGATTTTTTCCTTTCTACTAAAACCTTCTTCGGACTCCGGGGTTCTTCCATCACTTCCCAGCCACTGCGGTCCAGCTCCAGGGTGCCATTATCGCCTATAAATGAAACACCGTGATTTTGTTTGTACAAACCGTTTTCAATACCGATCGCATGATCCCAGGATAAACTGAATTTATCAAACTGGTAAAGAGCAGTCAGTGTATCCGGTGTTTCCTGTGGCGAAGCCGGATCTCCGAAATTACCGCCCATGGCACTGATGGATTTCGGTACGGTGGCCTTCATTCCAATCAATGCATAATCCAGCAGGTGTACCCCCCAGTCGGTCATGAGTCCGCCGGCATAATCCCAGAACCAGCGGAACGTAAAATGAAAACGGTTGGCATTGAATGGACGGATTTCTGCCGGACCCAGCCAGCGGTTATAATCCACACCCGCAGGTACCGGACTATCCGCTATAAAGGGAATTGGTTTTTTCCAACCAACAAAGCACCAGACTTTGACGGCCCTGATATTGCCCAGTTGTCCGCTATGCACAAAATTCACCGCTTCCTGAAAATGTTGCTGACTGCGTTGCCACTGACCGGCCTGTACCACCCGGTTGTATTTTTTCTGTGCCGCAATCATGATCCGGCATTCCTCGATGGAGTTACCAACGGGTTTTTCTATATACACTTCCTTACCTGCCTGGCAGGCATCCACCATCTGCAGACAATGCCAGTGATCCGGTGAACCGATAATCACCGCGTCAATATCCTTCTGATCGAGCAGGGCCCGGTGATCGGCATAGGTCCTGACTTTCGATGCATCCACATTCATCGCCTTCAGCTCGCCCATGCGTTTGTCCAGTACATTTTTATCCACATCACAAAGCGCCACCAGGTTTACCCCGGGTACTTTCAGCATCGCTTTCAGATCAGACCATCCCATCCCATTCACACCAATCACACCCACATTGATCTGATCAGAAGGAGCGATCCTGTTTTTAAATATGGCAAACACATTGTTCCCTACTGAATTCGCCAACATCGTACCTGCGGTTAAGGCACCGGCCTGGAGTATGAATCTTTTTCTGGATGACATAGGTAGTAGTTGAAAGGTTGAATAAGTTTAAGAGGTTTAAGAGGTTTAAAAGGTTTAAAAGGTTCAAGAGGTTTAATGTTACGTACGGGTTATTCCTGACACCTGACACCCGATCATATTACCTGGAATCCATACGCATACGGATCATCCTCCTTATCGATCCAGATCGTATTGTAGCCATAAACCTTTGCCCAACCTTCTACGGAGGGACGGATCGCCGGTTTGCCATGTACAGTCAGTTCCTCTTCAATACGTCCGGTAAATTTACTCCCGATAATACTCTCATGGATAAATTCATCCCCTTTCTTCAATTTACCCTTGGCATACCATTGGGCCATTCTGGCACTGGTGCCGGTACCACAGGGGGAACGGTCAATGGCTTTATCTCCATAAAACACCGCATTCCGGGCAGTCGAGTTCTGATCCAGTACCGCCCCTGCCCATAGGATATGCGAGCATCCATTGATCGTCGGATCATCCGGATGCACAAAACTGTACTTCGCATTAATATTCTTCCGCAATTCCCGGGCCCAGGCAATCAGTTTATCCGCGGCATAATGTTCGAGTCCTTTAAAGTGCTTCTGCACATCCACAATCGCATAAAAATTACCGCCATACGAAACATCCACCACCAGCTCGCCCAATTCCGGACATTCAGCCGTCAACTCAGCCGAATGTAAAAATGCCGGCACATTCGTCAGCTTCACACTCTCCACTTTTCCGCTTGCAGCATCCTGTTTATAAGAAATCATTACAAGACCGGCAGGAGCTTCCATCCGGACAATACCAGGCACTTTGGGTTTTATCAATCCTTCTTCTATGGCGATAGTAATTGTCCCGATCGTACCGTGACCGCACATCGGCAGACAGCCACTGGTTTCAATAAACAACACCGCTACATCATTGGACGGGTCATGCGGCGGGTAGAGAATACTGCCGCTCATCATATCATGTCCACGGGGCTCAAACATCAGTCCGGTCCGGATCCAGTCAAACTCCCGCAGGAAATGCTGGCGCTTTTCGCTCATGCTGTTGCCCACCAGTTCAGGTCCTCCCTTTTTTACCAATCGTACCGGATTACCACAAGTGTGTGCATCCACACAGTCAAATATGTACTTAGCCATAAATATCTCAATATGAATTTTCTACTCTTCTTAGTTTAGTTGAACCCCTTCAGGGTTCAGGGGACCTGGCTGCCGTTTACCCCGGGTTTCACCCGGGGCTATTAATTATCAGGCCCCTGCAGGGCCATTCCATCCCTCACTTCGTTTCGGGATGACAGAACGACTTAGTACATCCCACTCCCTACTCACCACTCACCACTCACCACTTTCACCTCCTATTTTCTATTTTCCATTTTCTATTAACTTTCTCTAAATTAGCCTCCAATTGCTTGTTCATGGAAACCTACGGAAAGATACTACTCATTGCCATGCCAGCCTTCCTCGTGCTGGTACTTTTTGAAAAATGGTGGGGCTGGAGAAAGGGATTTGATACGGTCCGGAATATGGACATGATCTCTTCCCTGAGTTCAGGGATTACCAATGTCACCAAAAGTGTATTGGAGATCACCATTGCCATCGGGATTTATCCCTTTATGTTACAATATCTGGCCCTGACTCAAATTGAAAATACAGTCCTGGTCTACATCCTGACTTTTATAATTATTGATTTTAATGGGTACTGGGTGCACCGCTGGAGTCATGAGGTCAATCTGTTCTGGAACCTGCATGTGATCCATCACAGCAGTGAAGAATACAACCTGGCCTGTGCCCTTCGGCAAAGCATTTCTGCCTTTTTTAATATGTTTACCGTATTGCTCCTGCCTGCCGCCCTGCTGGGTATTCCAGAACAAGTGATTGCTACGGTTGCCCCGCTTCAATTATTTGCCCAGTTCTGGTACCACACCCGGCATATCAACAAAATGGGGTTTCTGGAAAAAATCATTGTTACCCCCAGTCACCACCGCGTACACCATGCCGTAAACCCGGAATACATGGATAAGAACCTGTCGCAAATCTTCATTATCTGGGATAAATTATTCGGCACCTTCCAGGAAGAGTTAAAAGAAGTGCCGCCCGTGTATGGCATTTCCCGGCCGGCCAAAACCTGGAACCCGATCCGAATCAATTTTCAGCATCTCTGGCTGATGATCAAAGATGCCTGGCGGACGAATAACTGGAAGGACAAATTTACCCTCTGGTTCAGGCGTACCGGTTACCGTCCCGCTGACGTAGCAGCTAAGTATCCGGTATATAAAATTGAAGACGTTTATCATTTTGAAAAATATGATACCCGTACCTCCCCGGCCTTCACTGCCTGGGCCTGGGTACAACTGACCCTGCTCTTGCTCTCAATCAGTTACCTCTTTGGCAATATTGCCTATATCAATTCGATTGACAGCAGCTATATCTATTGGTACGGTGCTTTTGTATTCCTGACTGTCTACGCGCTGACTGAACTGATGGACCGGAATTCAAATGCCATGATCTGGGAAGTCCTGCGTTGCGGACTGGGGTGCTGGTTTCTTTACCAGCAGGGAGATTGGTTTGGGGCGGGGTTCTGGCTGGCGAATATAAAATACATTCTTGCTGTATATTTTATAGTTTCCCTGTTTGCTGCTTTTTATTTTACTATGAAACATAAAAAAGAAGACTCCGCCTCTTTTGCGACTTAAATATCCGGGAATTCAATTCCAGCACAGATTTTGCATTATAGCTATTGCCCCATCCCGCCGCCTTTCACTTATAAACCCGATTTATATGAAAAAGGCCTTAGTATTTTTCGCAGTACTGTATTCTTCCCTGGGTTCCGCCCAGCTTAAACCAACTTCGGTATGCCCGGAATTTGTCGTCGACATTCTCGACGGACGGATTGGCGAACTGGATCCCCGATCCACTATCGGACAGATCAAAGCGAAATACCCCTGTTATACCAAACTTGAAAACGAATCGGACTCTGCCTGGTGTGGTGGAGGGATATTTTACAAAGACCGGGACCTCTTCTTCTATACCGGCCGTGATTATGTGGAGATAGGACCTGCTTTTAAAGGAAAACTTACCCTAGCACTGATGGGAGCCGCCCGTGGCAGCTTTTTCAAAACCCTGGGTAACCCTATGATTAAAGACACGGGTTGGGATGCCTACCAAACCGCCTATGGGATGCTGCTTTTATATTTCAACAAATCAAATAAAGTAAACAAGATCCGGTTCAGCACGGAGAAAGCAGGAAGTATCAGATTGTGTGACTGAAAATTGTTAACAACCGTTGCCGGAATTTAACAACTTCCTTTACACGGCTTTCTTATTGTCAGTGTATCTTAGTAAGGTTCAACCAAAGCCCCTGTCCCATGCTAAGATTAAGTATATGCTGCTGCTTGCTGTTTTGTATTTCCCTGGCCGACGCACAGGAATATTTTAAACCCGGGCAATTTGTCATTAAAGGCCAGGTGAAAAATTTCAAAGAGCCATTTTTTGAATTCGGGATGACCAGTTATCTGAACAATGAAAGTCATTCAGTACCGGTACAGGGGGATGGCCGGTTTGAACAATCATTCCCGGTACAATACCAGCAGGATATTTACTTCTATCTGAATGATGATGCGATCAGCTTCACCGTTAAAGATAAAGACACTCTTTTCCTGGAATGGGATAATGATCATTTTACGCCCAGCTTCTCCATCAGGGCCGGGGGTGAAAACCGTAACCTGGAACTGGCCTTGCAATGGATTTCCTACCGGCATTTCCGCGACCCTTTCATGAAGCTATTTGAAATGGATAAAAATACTAGTGCGGAAGAAAAGTATAAGAAAGTAAATGACCTGTTTAACCGTCATATTGAGCTCATCTCCGATTCTTTTCAAAAACTACATGCACAGATTCCCGGAGCACAGTATAATCGTGAAATCAAATTCACGAGATTTGCCAACCAACAGTTTGCTTCAGTATTATTTCAGTATAACAACTTTTTATGGCAAAACCGGATGGTCCCTCAGTTCAAAGTAAAGCCGGCTAAAGACAGCAGTGGTTATTTTTCCGGACTTGACATACAATTCCTGAAATACCAGTATGGTATGTTGAATGAATTCTGGTTCAGGGATATACCGGAATACCGGGATTTCCTCTTTAATTATATCCGTTTTCAGAAACCCTTTAACAGTTGGTCTGCCATCCCGCCGGCCAAAGCCAGGGACTTTGATCCGACATACGACGATTACCATACCGCATTGGGCAATATCCATATAGGCAGCATACGTGACTGGTTTATTATGCGGTCAATCATTTTTGGATTCGGGCATTACGATTTTGTTGATGTTGAAAGAACGTATGAAATAGCATTCCCGGCAATTGCAGATCCATGGATAAAGGAAACCCTGTTAAATCATTACACCTCCATCAAACGGTTAAAACCCGGCAACCCCGCTCCTGCCTTCACCCTCAAAAATGAAAAAGGGCAAATGGTCTCACTCAGTGATTTTAAAGGCAAAGTGGTATATATAGATTTCTGGGGCGTATTCTGCGGCCCTTGCATTTATGATATTAAAAATCATGTCCCGCAGCTACATGAATATTATAAAGACAAGGATGTGGTATTTATTAATATCTGTGTGGATGTAAATGAAAAAAAATGGAAAGAAGCCCTCATAAAATATAAACTAGACGGAATCAACCTGATCGCGGAAGGCTGGACCGACCACCCGGTTTGCCAGGCCTATAATATAAACGGTATCCCACACTATATTCTTATTGACAAAGAAGGAAAAATCGTAAATAACAATGCCCGCGGACCATCGGGTTATGATCTGAAGAGCGGGAAGAATGTGATTGATAACTTACTAAACCCACAAGGGGCAAAGTAAAAATTCAAAAGTAAAAAGTAAAAATCCTTTAAAGATCCAATCACCGAACTTTTACAAACAATCACTTAGAACGGGCTGTTCCCTTCTCGCTTCTAGCTTCTCGCCTCTAGCCCTGTTTCCTCAGATACTTCGTCAGCACCACAATCTGCTGTCCATCAATCCGGCCTTCAATCTGCTCGGTATTATTGGATACCAGGCGGATATTATGAATTACGGTACCCACTTTTGCATTGGCAGAGGAGCCCTTTACATCCAGGGACTTGGTGAGCACCACATTGTCGCCGTTTTTCAAAATAGCCCCATAGCAGTCTTTGTGCAGTTCAACAGAACCATCATTCTCATGATCTCCTGAAGCTTTTGCCCAGGCAAGTTTATCCTCGTCCAGGTACATCATATCGAGCTGTTCAGAAGCCCAGCTTTCATTTCTTAACCGGTTCAGCATCCGCCAAGCCATCACTTGTACAGGTATTACCTCACTCCACATACTGGTGCTGAGACATTGCCAGTGGGCACTGTCCAGTTCCTCTTTCTTTTCAATCTGAGCCAGGCATTTGGGACAAACCAGGATGGCGTCCTCCATATTCCCGGTGGCCGGTGGTACTTCATATATCTTCAGGTGCTCAGATGCTGCACATAATTCACATTGATTGCCGCTACGCTTTGCCAGTAATTCGTCTTGTCGCATGGGGAGTTTGTTATTGGCCGCGAATGTAATGAAAATAGACGGGTTTGGGGCTGATCGCTGGTTCAGACACCCAATATGAAGTCAAAATTCAAAAGTAAAAAGTAAAAATCTTACGGAGTGGATACAATACAGTAACCAACATTCGCTTAGGAGGGGCTGTTCCCTTCTCTCTTCTCGCTTCTAGCTATCAACCTATCGCCCTGGCAATACCTAATGGATTGGCCTCTTTCAACTCCTCCGGCAATAACTCATCCGGCCAGTTCTGGAACGAAAGCGGGCGGGCAAAGCGTTTGATCGCATCGGCTCCTACAGAGCCAAAACGGGAATCGGTTGAGGCCGGAAAGGGTCCACCGTGCTGCATACTCAGGCAAACCTCCACCCCGGTAGGTACCCCATTCATGACGAAACGCCCACAAATATTTTTCACGGCTTCCACCAGTTCCTCATTACTGAGCATATCCGTTGTGGTAGCCATCAGGGTGGCCGTGAGCTGGCCTTCAAGGTGCAGGGTCACTTCCAGCATTTCCGCTGCATCGGCGCAACGCACCACCAGGGAATAAGGACCGAATACTTCTTTATGTAAAAGCGGATTGGCTAAAAATGTCTTACCATCCACCGTGGCTACAGTAGGCAAACCGGTGCAACGGTCTTCCCCTGATTGATCAGATTCAGCCACAAGGTGGACATTTTCCTGCATCAGGGCTTCTTCGCGCTTATTGGTAAAATTATCAGCGATACCCTGGTGCAGCATCATGCCGGGCATAGTCTGCTGGATCGCTTTTCCCAGGTCATGTATAAATTGCTGCAGATCCGTGCCATCAATTCCGATGATGAGACCTGGATTGGTACAGAATTGTCCGACGCCTAATGTAATGGAACCGGCACACTGAGTTGCCACTTCTCCAGCTGCGGCCGCTAATTTTTCCGGCAAAAGAAAAACCGGATTCACACTGCCCATTTCAGCAAAAACAGGGATGGGTTCCGGCCGTTGATTGGCCCAGTCAAAAAGTTGTTTACCCCCGGCATAGGAACCGGTAAATCCAACCGCTTTACAAAATGTATGAGTTACCAAAGCTTTGCCCACTTCAAACGACATCCCGGTAACATGGGCAAAAATGCCGGCAGGCATCCCGGTTTTTTCGGCTGCACGGAATATAGCTTGTGCAGCTAAATGTGATGTTTGGGGATGGGCCGGATGTGCTTTCACAATCACGGGACAACCCGCGGCAAAAGCAGTAGCCGTGTCTCCGCCAGCAGTAGAGTAAGCAAAAGGAAAATTACTGGCTCCGAAAACCACTACCGGACCAACCGGAACAAGCATCTTGCGGATATCCGGTTTAGGCGGCGTCTTCCCAGGATTGGCATGATCAATGCGTGCTTCCAGCCAATTACCTTTCTCACAGGCTTCCGCATAACTTTCGAGCTGATAGATTGTGCGACCACGCTCTCCTCTCAGCCGGGCTTCCGGCAGATTGGTTTCCTGCATGGCGGTCTGAATCAGCTCATCACCGGCAGCTTCCAGTTCTTTTGCAATCGCTCGCATGAATCCGGCCCGCTGTTTCAGTGATAATTTCCGGTAAACATGAAAAGCTTTCCAGGAAGCGGACATCACTTCGTTGATCTCTTGTATGGTTGCGTCGTTTGTCATTAGTCGTTAGTTAGAAGCGAGAGGCTAGAAGCGAGAAGCGAGAAGGGAACAGCCCCTCCTTAGAGAGTTTTGTTAACTATACCGATTCTACCTCTATTGGGTTTTTTACTTTTTACTTTTTACTTTTTACTTATAAAGCCGGTCTGGTTGCAATCCCCTGCTTTATAATCCCCAGCACCCGTTCTCTTTCCTCTCCTTCCAACACCAGTCTTGGCGCCCGTACATATTCATTACTGATGCCGGTCTGGGTTGCGGCCAGTTTAATGTATTGTACCAGCTTGGGATGAATATCGAGTTCCAGCAAAGGCATAAACCAGCGGTATATCAAGGCAGCTTCAGCAATCTTACCTGCTTTTACCAGGTTATAGATGGCCATGGTTTCTTTCGGGAAGGCACATACCAGTCCGGCAACCAACCCATCTGCTTCCAGGCATAACTCTTCCATTGCCAGCGTATCCACTCCACAGAGAATTTTAAAGCGGTCACCAAACCTGTTCTTCATCCGGATCAGGTTGGTCACATCACGTGAACTTTCTTTAAGCGCGGTAATATTTTCACATTCCAGCAACTGATCAAACAAAGCGGGATGTGCATCAATCTTATAATCAACCGGGTTATTATAAATCATAATCGGAAGCCGGGTGGAACGGGCAACCGTTTTGAAATAAGTGACGGTTTCCCGGTCATCGGATTTATACCGCATCGGGGGCAACAGCATCAGTCCGTCGGCACCCCAGTTTTCTGCATTGGCCGCCTGTTCGATCGCATCCTTTGTGGTACTTTCTGCAATATTCAGGATCACCGGGATCTTTCCCTTTACATAATCCAGTGCATATTTTACGAGTTGTTCTTTTTCGGCCACGGTAATGGTACTGGCCTCACCCAATGACCCCCCAATAATAACCCCTTGTATCCCGGCATCGAGCTGGGCCTGCAGGTTTTTTCCAAACATGGGAAGATCCACTTCATCATGGGCTGTAAACGGGGTCAGTAGTGCGGGAAAAACGCCTTTCCATTCAAAATGCATATCAGTTGTTTTAGGACTAAAGATAAGGGATTCAGCAATTTTTACTGTCCCGCAGCAGAAGCAACCGATTGCGTCAACCATTGATAGATCGCCTCCTGTGCCTGAAAACGGGGAGCGTCATTCAAAACACGCTTATTCTCCATTTGTGGAATGAGATAACTGGCTTTACAATTATCCTTCAATTGTAAGTCCAGTATGGTGGCTATTTCCGATTTCAGCCGGGGTTCTTCCACCTTGAAACAAACTTCAATCCGGCTATGCAGGTTCCGGTTCATCCAATCGGCACTACCCATGATATAGACCGGTTCCCCGTCATTGTGAAAAACAAAGACACGCGCATGTTCCAGGTAACGATCAACGATTCGGGTCACCGTAATATTTTCACTTTGCCCTTCCACCCCCGGGGCCAGGCAACAGATGCCCCTTACCAGTAATTGTATTTTCACCCCTGCCCGGCTGGCCTCATATAACCGGTCAATCATGGATCGTTCCTGCAGGTTATTCATTTTAATGATAATTCCAGCCGGCCGGCCTTCATTAGCACGACTGATCTCCTGCCGGATCAGTTTGTCAAATTTCCTAACCAGGTTGAATTGTGACACCAGTAAATGATGAAAGGGAATTTTGCCATAAACTTCCGGTTGTTTACCCGATAACAGGTAACTGAATAACAACTGCAGTTCCTGTCCGACGGCTTTGGAGGCCGTGAAAAATCCATGGTCGGTATAAAACCGGCCGGTCAGTTCATTGAAATTACCGGTGCCCAGGTAGCAATAATCCACCATCTCTCCCTTTTCCATCCGTCGTAGCATCGCTACTTTCGCATGTACTTTCAGTGTAGGTATACTGCTGATGATCTTAATACCGGCTGCCTTCATCTTCTTCGACCATTTCAGGTTATTGGCCTCATCAAAGCGGGCTTTCAGTTCCACAAAAACCGTCACCGACTTTCCATTCCGCGCCGCACTCATCAGCGCATGGACAATATGTGAATCCGGAGCTACCCGGTAAAGGGTGATATAAATTTCCCTGACGGCTGGATCAAGGGCGGCTTCATTAAAAAAACGAAGGATCGGGTGATAGGAATGATAAGGTATATGCAGAAGCTGGTCACCTTTCCGGATACTTTCGATTACGGGCACCTGTAAATCAAAGCCCGGATGTGACAATGGAGGCCAGGCTTCTTCTGCTAAGCCCGGACGTTTTGCCACCGGAATGCCTGCGAGATCTTTCAGATGATGATACCTTCCACCCATAACGATTTCCCGTTGATCCAATTCAAAAAATGACAAAACAAACAGACGGGCTCTTTCCGGCATCGCTCCATCTACCAGCAACCGGGTGGCCGGACCGGCATCCCGTTTCTCCAATTGCTTTTCTATTTTTTCAGCAAGATTACCGGCAAACTCATCTTCCAGGTTCATATCTGCATTACGGGTGAGCTTGACCGACCAGGCTCTCTGTATCGTCCTGTCGGGGAATACATCTGTCAGACATGCCCTGATAATATCATCCAGAAAAAGAATACTGCTCCATCCTTCTCCCGCAGGAAGTTCAAGGAAACGGGGCAGTGCCGCCGAAGGAATATTCAGCAGGATATATTCCGGTTCACCCGGTCTTTCTCCGGATTCCGATTCCAGTATAAAATAAAGCGCATTGTTCTCCAGGAAAACTGATCCGGGCGGTATCCGGTGTATAAATACCGGCTGGAGAAATGACATGACCGTGGATAAAAAATATTCGCGGATGGCTGCCAGGTGATGGACAGGCAGCGGTTCATCGTAACAGAAATAAATTTGATGACTTTTGAGTGCCGGAATCAGTTCATCCCGGAGAATCCGGCCAAATTCTTCCTGCTGTAACTGTATCGTTTGCTGTACCTGTTGCACCAGTCCTGCAGGATATTCCTCTTCCAGGGAGATTTTTTTGGTAGTCAGTCCGCTGAAAGCAAAAATCGCCGGCATACGCACCCGGAAAAACTCATCGAGATTGGAAGAGAAGATGGACAGAAACAGGAAGCGGTTATACAAGGCAACAGTAGGATCGGCCGCTTCCTCTAAAACCCTTCCGTTAAAACTCAGCCAGCTCAGGTCCCTGTTAAGATAAATATTCCGTTCGGTATTCATGCAGCCGTTCTTTAAACTAAGATACTGAAATTAAAAAACCCTGTTACCGTAACCTGTTCCATAACAATTAGGTAACCAGGAAAAATCCGGTACCTGTATATCTTTTAAGTCAGTAAGCAGTTTCGTGACCGAAATCAGTAGTTGTTGTGACAGCTATCAATACAACAGGGCTGGTGGCGGGTGTAGATTGTTACAGGACACTACCCTAAACTATCTCCTTATGCTACCTCTTCCATACCTGCGGCAGGGGGGTTTTACTATCCTGGCCGGACTTCTTTTACTCTCTTTAAAAAGTACCGCACAACTACCCGAAGACCTGGAAAAAATGGGCAAAGAAGCAGGAGGCTACCAGTTTCATCTCAAATTCAGAGGCACCACAACCACCATTTCCGATGAGAAATATGCAAAAATCAGCAGCTTGCTGGAAAAATACAAAGTTCAGGTTCCTGCAGATCTGCAACGTCCATTTAAAGTACAGGGAGCCGAAGCGGGTCAAAAACCCTTCCTGACAGATGAACAGCAGTCCTCTCTGAAAAATTCATCGGCCAATTTCTTCCGCGAAATGGCTAACCTGAATTTTACGTTATGGGACCTTCAGCAATATAAAGACCAGTTTAAAAATAAGAACCCTAAACCCGGTGACAATCCGGTAGAACCGAAGATTGCCTGGAAGGGGGAATTTGAAGGTATTGAGCGCACCCTGATGGGTGGCCGGACTCTGATGATCATGGATGTCTGGAAGCAAACCATGATTGAATATTTCAATAACCACCCAGAAGCGGTGGGTGTTATCTACGGGCAAATGGATATTGGTTCCTGGGTGAAGATGAATGTGGACGGACTGGGTTTCGCCGCAGATATTGATTTCAGTACCATTGCCACCGATGCAAAGGCCAACCAGTTGCTGCATGAATATTTTGCAGAAAACCTGAGAAAAGCCAGCGGATTGGGCATGATTCCTATTGATGTGGTGCATACAGCCCATGGCTTAGCCGGCGCTGAAGTATTTATTGGAGAATGGGGTAAGGCTTTTGCCGAAGTGGATATGCTGCGCAGGGGTAAGTGGAAAATGCTGGACGTGGTAAAAAACGAAAACGGCCAGGTAACGGATATCCGCACCATGGAGAAAGAAGGAAAAGAACTATTCATGCAAAAAGCAGGCGAGACAGAAGTCCTGCATCAGAAAAAAGATCCGGTCAATGCCTTTGACCCAAAGGAAAAATACCCGCAACTCACCATGAACATGGAACCCATGCTCAGCCTGGAAATGCTGCGACATGCCATCCATGATATCGAACACGGTCCGTTTTCCGGCGGACAGAAGATCATTAAAATGATCAAATACACGGAACGGAGCTTTTTTATGATGAAAGAAGCCGGAAAAGATATTCCTTATAATGATGCTGCGGATTATTTTAACCTGACTGACGGTGAAAAAAAACTAATGACCCTATGTGAAGAGGTAATCAAGAATAAGAGTGATGCAAAAAAAATTGCCGGTCTGCTGGAAGATTACAGCGGGAAGAAACTGGAAAGCAATGAACAGGTTAACCTGATAGTGGATGACCTGACCCGAAACTGCAAACAGGCGATGCTTAAAAATGCCAACCAGGCCTTTGGATACCGGGTACGGAAAATTGCATTAATAGAAGACGAGAACCAGCGTTTTGAAGAAGCGGATAAATTTCTGAAACAACTGAATGAGGAATTTGATAAAGGCTACCGCGAAGGAAAAACCGATATTCCCCGCTCTATGTTGCGGGCACATAGTATACTGGTGGATATGCGCGCAGGAAAAGTACCACCGGAACTGGTGAACAGCAAACTGGAGGAGCTGACCCGGTTAATGGAAGAAGAATACAAAGTAGACAAATCTTTTGTGGAACGTCTGATCGGCGATCCCTGGGGACCTATCCGCAAATACCTCGTGGAAAGAGGATTCGGTCCGGAGGCCGTTGAAAAGATGGTCGGCAAGATCAAAGGTATGTTTACAGAAAACTGGCGTTATTATGCCCCGGAATTTGCGCAGAAAACCAGTATGACGGCCTATGAATATTCCAATATAGTACGGAATAAACTGAACTCTTTTAATGAACACCTGGCTAAAACAAAACCGGGAAAAATCCTGTCCAGTGAAATACTCAATCACCTGGATAATGCGGTTGCACTCTATGATGCCTGGATAAGTGGCAAAAATGTGTATGAATCTGCCAAACGGGTATCCTGGACTGCCGGCACGATCTGGGCACAGGGCAAATGGCCATTTTTAGCTATCCCGTTGGGTATTTATAATTCTATAGAATCAAAATCAGTGGCCCCTGCTGCTATGGCTGTTGCTTTTTACCTGTTTCCCATGGCCGGACAAGCCTATATGGTAACCAACCTGATCGACCGGCTTGTGGTAACTAATGTAAGGGAGTACAATTTCCGAAATCACCTCGATCGCCTGGCCGTTATGGCCCGTACCGACGGTGAGGGTCATGTGATCCTTTTCAAAGTACCAAAAGCATTTAATGGTCTTACCGGTTCGGCAGACTCACTGGAAACAGAACCCAATATTGCCACAACAGAACCAGCACGAACAATGGCCATTAAAGAAGTATTTTATAATCCGGAGTTCATGTATTGTCCGGATATTAAATATTTCCTTGAATTGATTCCCCGGAAAATTGACCAGTTTGGTTTGTATGATACCAAATTGAAAAAACTGATGACCCTATTTTCCTTCGATAATGATTTTATCGGCTACCTGTTAGGTGTGGAAAAATTTAAGAAAGAAAAGGATGATGGCACTCTGCCCGATGATGAGGCAAAATATGACCGGGAGAAAATGCTGGACAGCCTGGAGACCGGTATTGAAGACCATCTCTGGACTGCTATTTTTACGGCGATAGAATCCACCAAACTGGCAGAGAAAAAAGGCGCCCTTGAAGCTCTGGAGGCAACCATTCTGCAGTTACAGGATTCTTTATCCATGGATGATTACCATATGAAACAGATCGACAGCCTGGGTCTACTGCTTAAAATAAGGAAACAGGTACAGAACGATCCGATGTATATACAGGCATTGAAGAATGCCTATTCAGCCGGTACCGCTTATGACCGGATCGCTATACCCACGATGGAAAGATACATCCAGGTATACCGGCAGATCATTGTAATCCAGAAAAAAATATTTGACCTGTGGAGACCCTTTGGCGTGGATGCATCCAAACTGCAGGGTGAACCATTCCGGCTGGTACTGATGGGTGGCCGGAGCGGTGCCCCGATGCTGACCACAGATCCGGAGGCGGATATGCAAACGGCCATTAAATGCCTGGATGCACATACCAAAAGAGCCAATGATATCCGGATAGACCTGGCCAGTGCGCTGGGTCGCCCAATCAACGAAAATGATAAAACAGATAAAGAACACCTGCGCATATTGGGTGAGTATGGCCTCGGTTTTGAACACCTGGTAGATGCGGATGCCAATGGACGTAGTCCGTTATTCAAAGATGAAAGCGGTGCCGTGGTGAAGAAGATGCAGGAATACAGCAAAGCATACCGGGACTATCTCGACAAAATAAAAACCGGGCCCACTCTTGTATATAAACTTCAACTGAAAGCGGAACAGAATACTATGGAAACAGTTCCGGTTACCGGGGTAGTTACCATAACAGATGAAAAAGGAAAAACAGTAACCCCTCCTCCCGGTATCACTATTGAATGGTATAAATCAGAAGGCAACCAGGAAAACAAAGTGGCCGAAGGAAAATCGCTGACCGACAAAGCGGAGAAAAAAGGATATGTCACCTATAAAATTGTGCTCGTTCAAAAAACGAATGGCAAAACCACTGAACTGGACAAAACCTACTGGAATCTTTCTGTCGAAACCTACAACCTGAATGATCCAACCAAGGGTGTAAAACTGAAATTACCTGCACTGATAAAACAATATGATATCGTTGATGTATCCGCTGAATTACCGGCAGCGGTGAAAGGGAAATCGATGAATTGCAGCTGGGGATATGAAGCATTGGACGGAATGAAGGACTGTAACCGCGCAAAAATCCAAATCACCAGTGAACAGACCAGTAAAGGTGAAGATGGTAAAATTAACCTGCTCGATAGTATTTCCATCGGTCTGAGTGTTGAAATGCCGGAACCTGGAAAACTTTATGGCACCACCAAATACATTACGCAACGGGTGAAGTACCAGCACCTCTCCTTAAGTATTAAGACCACAGATATCTGGGAAGGAGGTGCCGGCAGCAACTGGGCCGGTCTCAAACGGAAACAGATCAATTCCCCTCAAAGAGTACCCCCTTGGTCAGATTCCAGGAAAGCGGTTAGTACAGCATCCGCTTATGCAACGATCAATATCAAATACGATAAGCCCTGGGGGGATGATATTAAATCAACCGAAGAACTGCAGGCATATATTACCAAAGAATACAATACTGCCAATAACAAAGCAGTGACTTTAAAGGCGTTCAACCTGGGTGATTTTAAGGGCTACGGCGTCTATACTCCACCGCGATATGATCCGGGAGGCTGGAGTGATGCGGGTTATCGTGCAGCCGGGGCCTTTGCCGGGTTTGAAGGGTTTGTGATGAAAGGAAAGGCCTTCTTTAAAATCAACTGGTGGGCAGGCGCCAGTGGTGCTTTTGATAATTCCGACCAGGGATGGATGATGAGTATGATAAAAATGCTGGATGCCGAATGTCAGTCGGTAGTTGGAGGTATCTGTCTTCAACCCGATGGCAGGCATACCAAGTCTGCTTACAACGGCCCGAAACTGGATGGCAGCGATTATCCCCAGGTAAGTATAGAACCCAAATTGGACACCATACAACCCGGAAGCAAAGTGCTGGTGAAAGCGGTAATTAAAAATGATAAACCGGATTATGGTCCATATACCTACAACTGGACCGGTAATGTGGAAGGAAACAGCACGGGAGCCTCGGTACAATTAGAATCCGCACGGCCTGGCAAAAAAACAATTTCGGTAAGTGTGGACGGAACCACTCCGCCCGGTTCCGCCTCAGTTGAATATGTAGTGGCCCCTTTGAAAGTAAAACTGATAAAGGTCTCCCCTTCTACGAATAAGATTATAGTAGGTATGCCGATCGAACTCAGAGCCGATTTCGTTAGCGCGGTTCCGGCCGGTAGAAAACTGCAATATCGGTGGCAACCACACCCGGAAGAAAAATATGAGCCCTTTGAGGGAACCCGAAATACCACCAAGCTGGTCTTCACCAAACCCGGCCTTAAAAAAATATGGGTACAGGTATTGGATAAAACAACTGCCGAAACCATAACGATGGGCGAATCGGAGCAATTGGAACTGGAAGTTGAAAAACCTGCCTTCAGGATAACCTTCTCTCCTGCCAAGGCCCTGGTAGGTGAACAAGTTACCGCCAAAATCAGCAGTGTACCGGACAAATTGGAAGAGGTCAATTACCGGTGGATGCCATTACCATCGAATGCCCGGCAGTTAAAAGAATCACAAGATGGTACAGAAGTGATCTTTTACGCAAAAGATGCTTTGCAGATACCGTTGGAAGTGTTAGCGGTAGTCAAAGGCAGCGGAGAAGAACTGGGAAATATAAAAGCCTATTTTAATGCGGAACGCTTTAGCATAAAAGCTGAAGGACCAAAAGTACAGGGGCCAAAACCAATGATCTGGAAACCAGGTGTGGGACTGGTGGAAGTGGATAAAGAAATTGCCGTACACCAGGTAGTGGAATTTAATACAGTGATCAGCCCGCAGCCAGCTGGCACACTCACTTATCAATGGCTCGTGACAGAAGGAAATGCCTCCATCAGTAATCCCGCTTCAAAGGATGCGAGGGTAACGGCCCTTGAAACAGGAACTATTAAACTAAAAGTTAAGGTAAAAGATAACAACGGGGTGGAACTGGGTGATGCGATTACTTCATTCAGTGCCACGATCAGTAGTGAAATGATCACGAACGGAGCTTCACAAAAAAAAGCATTTGATGATAAAATGCAACAGGCCCGTCAGTTCATTAAAGATGGAAAGCTGGATGAAGCGTTCAAACTGGGTGAAGAATTGAAAGGAATGAATGCAAAAGAGGCGGTCCCATTGCTGACCGAGCTGGCAGAAGCCTGTAAGAAAGCTGGAAAAGACGCAGCCTATGAGCGGGATTTTATACTGGCCATCAAAAGATACCAGCAGGCGCTGCAGCTCAATCCGAATGATGCGGCGGCCAGGAACCAGCTCGAACAAAACAGGAAATGGCAGAAAGACTGGGCCGGCATTGAAGCAAAAGGGAATGAACTCGATGAAAATGTAACCCGGAAAAATCTGCCCGGTACACAAAAATGTATAAATGACCTGAATAAACTCCAGCTGAATATGCCTGGCCAGATGGCCAATAAATGGTCACAGGAGAAGAGCCGGAAATTCAATGATCTGCTCAAAAGTTGTGATTCGGCATACCACCTTACCAGGACAAACTGGACCAATGATTTTAAAGCAAAGGATTTTGAAAATGCATTACCCCGTCTGGAAGCATTCAAAGCAGAATGGACCGCCATGCCGGAAACGATGAAAGAAATAGAAAGTTCGATCCAGTTGTGTAAAATGCAGATTGCTGAAAAGAAAAAAATCTATGAGGACTTCCTGGTCACCAGATCAAAATTTGAAAACGGGCTCCCCATCGATCCTAAACAAAATGCCACCACGATTGAATACACGGCCAGCACCCGGTTCAGCAGTAATGATGCCCGGCAAAAAGAAATGATCGGATTTGCACGGGGTATGGATAAACGGCAGAAGGATATGATAGCCAACCGGGACAGAGCGGCTCAACTTAAAAAGGAAGGCCAGCAGGCAGAAACTGCAGGACAAAAAGAAACGGCTCTTGGCAAATACAAGGAAAGTGTGGCTTTGATCCCCGACGCCGTATTGGAAAATCGTATCCGTGTACTGGAAACCGAAGTCGCAGCAATCAAGACCAGGAAGGCCAAAGCAGATCAATTATGGAATGATGGCCTGAAATTAGCCGATAAGAAAAAAACAAAAAAAGAAGGGCTTGGTAAAATGAAAGAAAGCCTTGAATGGTGGAGTGATGCCGATCGGGTGAAAAAAATCAGGGATCTTGAAAAAGAAGTGAACGGCTCGTTCAGCAACCTTGATATCCGCGGTACCTGGCGGCATGGTAATTCGGAAACTATGACCTTTACTCCACTGGGTGAAGGACAATACGCTGTTATTGAAAAAGGATTCGATAATGCAACCGGTACGCTGTCAATGATGGGTGAAAACGGAGTCATCCAATACACAACAAAATCCGGCATCTCCGGTCAGTATTTACTCAGTTTTTCAGCCGATGGCAACAAGGCTACCGGAAAATGGAATGACAACCGCAATGAAAGTGGTATAAGGAGTTTTACACGGATCAGTAAGCCTGAAACCCCGGTAACCGTTAAAACACCAGAACCAGCTCCTGTAAAAACACCCGAACCAGTAACCACACAAACACCGCCAACCAAGAAGAAAAAGAAGAGCTTCACTGATGTATTGAATGGAATAAACAAAGGATTGGGTAAACTGGACAGCACCATCAGCGGTAAGAAACCTGTCCCTCCAAAGACTGAACCTTCAGGACCGGTTATTCCACCGGTTAATAATGATGTGGGGGTCAATCCGGCTGATGTCGCGACAGAAGAAAAGATTTTTGACAATGGTAATATTGGCGGAGTATCCGGAGGGCCATCGCAGCCGACCCGCTTTACATTGTCAAAAACAACGTATATCACCCGGATTGAAAACTATCACTATTTCAATGGGGGTAAAAAACCAGGAACGATTGCCCTGCTGCACAGCAATGGTCAGCAATACGGCCCCTGGCAGTCCTATGGCCTTATTGGCCAGGGAGGTGTGCAAAATGCTTACTGGGTAGCACAACCGAAAATGCAGCTGCCAGCAGGCACCTATACGGTAATTGATAGCGACCCTTCCACCTGGTCACAGAATGGCCAGTCTGGCGGAGCAGGCTTTACCACCGTATGGGCATTGAAAAGTGCAAAACAGGTTAATCAGCCAGCGAAAGAAGTCACTCCCCCTCCAACCACACAGCCACCAGTTCAAACAAATGATGGGACAGTTAGCCAGGGGGTTATATATGGCACCGTATTTAAAACCCGGGAGGAATCTGGGAAAACAAACCCATATGACCTGGAAGGGGTACCTCTGCCTAATACCACTGTTACTATAAAGTATGTACAAAACGGCCAGACGATAACCAAAAAAGCAACTACAGATGGAAGTGGGAAATTCCGCTTTACCGGGTTGCCCCTGAATGTTACAATTTCCATAAACAGCAGGAACACAACGGTCAACCGGCTGTTAACCAGTTCCGGACCACAGTATGTACAATTTGGCTGGGATGGGGAAATAGAAATTAAATAATCTTAAAAAATGAATACGGTAATACCAACAACAGCCTCCATTGTGAACAAACCCCGGAAAGTAATCCGGAATGCTGTGATATTTACTCTTCTTATGATTGCCGGGGCTGTTATAACCGGCAACAGCGGTCTGGATGGCATGAATGGCGGCTATGCATTGATTGTACTATTTGGATTTCTGGCCATGTCCTCCCTTGTCACGGCCCTTGTCTATCTGCCAAGGGCAAGGGAATTTGACAAACTGGTCAGTCAATTGCATCCGCTGGCACATTGGACCTATTCAAACGAAGAATGGAATGCTTTTATCAAGGAAGATCTTAAAGAAATGATTGAAGTGAATAAAGCCACCCTGCGGCTGGTCATCATCATATCACTGGTAGTTGGTGCGATCCTGCTGCTGCTATACCGGGACAACCTGTTTATTCTCATTATCGGCGGAATTATCCTGATGCTTTCCCTTGTCGCTTTTCTGGCTCCCCGTATACGTTCGCGTATCCTCCGTAAAGGAATACATGAATCACTGATCGGCGAAACATCGGCTTATGTGGGTGGTACTTTCCAGACCTGGAAACAATTGGGCGCTCACCTGGTAGGTACCGACATCTATGAAGAGGCTGAAATACCAGTACTGCATATCATTTTTGAGTTTCCTACCCTGCAGGCTTCCCAACAGGAAATAATCCGTATCCCGGTACCAGCCGGCAAAATGGAGGAAGCGCGTAAAATAACTGAAATACTAAGAAAGCAGATTAATTAAAATAACTTTGATAATTAAACATACCTCAAATGCCCGATCTCAGAAGTATTCAGACAGAAGTGGATGCCGGTTATCTTTATAGTCAGCTGGCCAAACATGAGGAAAATGAACAGGTAGCTGATATTTTCAGGCAAATGAGTGAAATTGAGCAAGGCCATGCTGAAGCCTTTCTTAAAAAAATAAACCTGCCGGCAGAAAAAATGCCGTCACCCTCGTTCCGCGCAAAAACACTGAACCGGATAGGAAAAGTGTTCGGCTATGATTATGTATTGGGTACCCTGATGGATACGGAGAAAAGTCTTTCCAGTTCGGTCATCAACCTGAAGAAGAAAACAAAAATGCCTGTAACGGGTACCGAGACCAACCATGTCAAAGTACTCAGGAATATTGTTGAAAACTCCGCTGTTTCCGGCAGTACCATTGCGCGGTTCGAAACCAAACACCGTTCAGTGGGCGGCAATGCTTTGCGTGCGGCAGTATTAGGAGGTAATGATGGGCTTGTATCCAACTTCAGTCTAGTGATGGGCGTGGCCGGTGCCACGCATGGACAGGAAGGCGTGTTGCTGGCAGGACTTGCCGGATTACTGGCCGGAGCACTTTCCATGGCTCTTGGAGAATGGATCTCGGTGAAGAGTTCCCAGGAACTATATGAAAACCAGATGGAAATTGAAATGGAAGAATTGCAGACCAGTCCGGAGAATGAAATGAAAGAACTGGAACTGATTTATAAAGCCAAAGGCATCCCTGAGCAGCAGGCAAAAGAAATGGCCGCTCAGTTATTAAAAGATCCCGAACATGCACATGAATTACTGGTCAAAGAAGAACTGGGTATTAATGCGGAAGAATTAAAAGGTTCCGCTTTTGAAGCCGCCCTGTATTCTTTCTTTCTTTTTGCGATCGGGGCCATCATACCGGTATTCCCTTTTATGTTTTTATCGGGCACCAATGCCATTTTATTAAGTACAGCCGCCAGTGCAGTTGGTTTATTCGTCATTGGTGCTGCCATTACTCTTTTTACAGGCAAAAGTATCTGGTATTCAGGTTTCCGGCAGGTGATATTCGGGCTCGCAGCCGCAGCAATCACCTTTGGAATCGGTAAACTGATCGGGGTATCCGTAGCTGGTTAATAGTTTATTAACAAGCTTTTAGCTGAAAAACATCAACCTCGGGGACAGGGTCATCCTTTTATTCAATGAATACGCTTAAGTTTGGAACAAACCTTTTTTTGCGCCAGATATCACTATTTATATTATCCGCTGTTTTCGCATTCAGTGCAACTGAATTGCATCAACTGATCCGGTTACCACAACTGGTGGCGCATTACCACGAACATAAGCGGACTGATCCGTCCATGTCAATGTTTGGATTTCTGCAGCTTCATTATACGGCAGATCATCCGATGGATAATGACGATACGGATGACAACCAGCTTCCATTTAAAACGACCGAAGCAATTGGTCATGTTGATTTTTCCATTAGTATTGGCAGGTTTCATCTAAATACACAACCAGAATTTGAAACCGCTGTCAATCAGATATCCCATCCCGAAGGCGACCCCTGCCACCGGGCATATGCTGTATTCCGCCCTCCCCAGGTAAACATGGTTATATAACCTGTTACTTCTGAACAAACATGTTCTGAAAAAACTATTTACTTATTCATTTAAAATTAATTGTATGAATGCAGCACAAATTCATCTGGCATTAAACCATGCCCCATTGTTTCTCTCTTTGATCGGCGGACTTTTACTGATACTGGCAATCATCCGCAAAAATGATCTGTTAACTAACATTTCCCTTTATATGCTGGCAGCAGCAGCCCTTTTCACCGCTCCTGTTTTCTTAACGGGCGAAGGCACGGAAGAACTGGTGGAAAAAGCCATTGGCGTGAATGAAATGGCCATAGAAAGTCATGAAGACATGGCCAAAATTTCGCTAATAGTCATTATCATAACCGGTGTGCTTGCGCTTGCAGGACTATTGCTTCGCAAAAAGCCATCCATTACAAAAGCCCTGTTGCCATTACTGGTCCTGTTTTCGCTGGCTTCTTTCGGCACGATGGCCCAAACAGCACACCTGGGCGGATTGATCCGGCATACCGAACTTCAGTCCGGAACTATAACCGGGGGAAAAGAGGCGGGCAATGAGCAAGAAGATGGGGATGATGAAAAAAAGAATCCGGTCATCAATGCAACAGATAGTACCGGTCAGCATCAAAAAAAGAGTAAGGAAAAAGATGATGATTAATCCTTTTCATAATACAGGCGGCTTTCCTACCGGGAAGGCTGCCTGTTTATTTTTTTACGCCAGCTAAGACGGCCGGCCTGATCATAATGCAGGACTTCTACCAGGCGACCTTCCTGGTCAAAATGTTTCCATTCTTTTACCGGCAGTCCGTGTTTATAGGCTCCCTGGAACCAACCTGCCTGGGCCGTATCCCGATGAATCCATTTCCCGGATTTCATCCCATCCTTATACATACCGGAATCTTTTACCAATCCGCCGGAAAAGTAATTCATATATAATCCCTCATGCACACATTGTACAAATACGGGATGATACGTATTACCCGGACTTGTATTTGATTCTGCCAGTTGTTGAAGGGAGGTGACCGGTTTACGGAATATGGAGCCAGGGAATGAATAAGCGGCATCCAGGTAATGTAACGCAGAACGTTTATTCTTCTGGTATAAAACGGCGAGGTAATAAAAACTCCTTTTGGGATGATAATGCTGCATTTCATTGGTAATCCGCAAAAATTTATCCGCATTATAATGCCGGATCGCCATGATCTCCCCTTCTTCATTCCGGAATACCCAGGCCCCATCCGGCAGGTTATTCACCAACCGGCCGGAATCACATACGGTCCCATTGGAATACCAGCTTTGCCAGTTCCCGTTCAGCTTACCCCGTTTAACCGTAGCGGTAAACAATAACCGGTCCGCACCCGAAGCGGTTACTACCCCGGAAGCAGGCAGGTTGTAAGGCAAAGGCTTTTGCACACCCGGAAAAAGATCATCTGGTGCATTTGCAGCAGCAGCCACATTGGTTTCCTGAAGGGCAGCAGGCTGTGTATGCGTCAAATAGCTGTACAGGCATAGACCTGCCAGCAGTAGTGGTTTAGTGAAAGCAATCATCCCTGCAAAATTAAGCACGGAAACAATACGGATAATGCTCTTTCAATAACATAAAAAAGCCCGGTAATACTACCAGGCTTTTACTGCAAACAAGTATAAAAAACTTATAGTACACCTTGCTTCAGTCCGAGACTGACAATAGCGGCTCCTGCCGGACAATTCCCTTTGTCGCGCATTGCTTTCAGTAATTTTTCCATCAATGCTTTTTTATCTTTTGTCGTTTCCTTACTATGCTTTTTATCAAAATTTTCCATACAGGCAGCTACCGGTGAGCCTTTGACTCCAATGGATTTTAATTTTTCAGAAAAGGCCAGGGCATCCTCCTGTTTGAGTTTGGAAATACCGGTCATCATGGCTGTCTGGGGATTATCGGCAGTAGCAACCGTTTTCATGAGTGCTTGCGCATCGGCACTCAGGGATTTTTCGAAACTGTCGAAACATCCGCACATTTCATCGGCCAGTTCCGGTACTTTACTATCTGCAGAACCGGAACAGGAAGAAAAGAGAATAGCGGCGAAAAGCAATGAGTAAAATGACTTCATTTGTACAAGGGTTTTGGTGATTAATAATTGAAAATACCACCCACGATCACCCTAAACCGGATATATTGACAAGTGCAAGAGTTCTCTTCTCCTGAGCCAACTGCTGATTCATATCTGTAACAAAAAAGCCCCCAACCGAGGCCTCTTACTTACAACTTATAACTTATTACTTACAACTTTTACTCACTACTCACCACTCACCACCTCCCCTTCCAGGTCATAATCGTACGCCTTTGTGATCTTTACATTCACAAACTCACCAATAGGGAGTTTTTTAGCGGAATGGATCACGACTTCATTATCCACTTCCACCGAATCAAATTCGGTACGGCCCAGGTAACGGCCGGCTTCTTTTTTATCGATCAGGGTTTTAAATACTTTACCCACTTTCTCCTGGTTCAGTTCAAAAGAGATTTCCTGCTGTACTTCCATAATCTCCTGGGCGCGGCTTTCTTTAACATCCGCAGGCACATCATCAACGAGGTCATGCGCACTGGTCCCTTCTTCATGTGAATAGGTAAAGATGCCCACCCGGTCAAAACGTTGCCGTTGCAGGAATCCTTTCAGCTCTTCCACATCATCTTCTGTTTCGCCGGGGAATCCGGCAATAAGCGTGGTACGCAGACAGATTCCGGGGACTTTCTCTCTGATCGCGATGGTCAGTTCTTCCATTTCCTCCCGGGTAATCTGGCGTTTCATAGCCGCCAGCATATTATTGGCCGCATGCTGCAGGGGCATATCCAGGTAATTGCAAATATTATCACGCTCCCGCATAACATCCAGTATCTCCAACGGAAATTTTGAGGGGTAAGCATAATGCAACCGGATCCATTCCAGTCCTTCCACATCCGCCAGCCGGTTCATCAGATCACCGAGCATCCTTTTCTTATAAATATCCAGTCCGTAATAGGTCAGCTCCTGGGCAATCAGCATTACTTCTTTTACCCCTTTCTTTACCAGCCCCTCCGCCTCCTTCACCAGGTCATCCATGGTTTTGCTTACATGCTGTCCGCGCATCAGCGGAATAGCACAGAAAGAGCAGGTACGGTTACAGCCTTCCGAAATCTTCATGTACGCATAGTGCTGCGGGGTGGCCAGCAGCCGCTCTCCTACCAGTTCGGTTTTATAATCGGCCTCAAACTGTTTTAAGATCAGGGGAAGCTCCATCGTGCCGAAATAGGCATCCACTTCAGGAATTTCAGCTTCCAGGTTATTTTTATACCGTTCGCTTAAACAGCCTGTCACATATACCTTATCAATCTTACCCCGGCGTTTCAGTTCCACCTGGTCAAGGATGGTATTGATGCTCTCTTCCTTGGCCTTGTCGATAAAGCCACAGGTATTCACCACCACAATATTGTGATCCGACTTCTTGTTTTCATGTACCACATCAATATCATTGGCCAGCAACTGCCCGCTCAGCACTTCACTGTCGACCATATTCTTACTACACCCAAGGGTGATGATGTTGACTTTGTCTCTATGTAATTTCTTTGTCTTCATTTTAATCAGATGTAAGTTGTCGGTTGCCGGATGCCAGTTGTCAGGACTACCACTCACTACTCACTACTCACCACTCACTTCTCCAGGCTGAATAAACTATCCACAAATTCATGTTTATCAAACACCAGCAAGTCTTCCATTTTCTCGCCAACACCAATAAACTTGACTGGTATCTTAAATTGATTGGCGATTGCCAGGACAACACCCCCTTTTGCTGTGCCATCCAATTTTGTAATGGCTAACGCAGTAACATCGGTAGTCGCCGTAAAATGCTTGGCTTGTTCCAGTGCGTTCTGACCAGTTGATCCATCCAGCACCAACAGCACTTCGTGCGGCGCATCCGGAATGGTTTTCTGGATCACCCGTTTGATCTTACTGAGTTCTTCCATCAGGTGAGCCTTGTTGTGCAGGCGGCCTGCTGTATCTATAAGCACCACATCCGACTGCCTGGAAACAGCACTCTGTACCGTATCGAAAGCCACCGCAGCCGGATCACTTCCCATGGCTTGTTTCACGATCGGCACACCTACCCGCTCACTCCAAATGGTCAGCTGATCCACTGCTGCTGCCCTGAATGTATCTGCCGCTCCCAGTAAAACTTCCTTACCAGCCTTCTTGAAATTATATGCTAATTTACCAATGGTGGTGGTTTTACCTACCCCGTTCACCCCAACTACTAGTATGATATATGGCTTTTTAGGCAATTCAGAATCAAAAGCATAACTATTTGACTCCGGGGCATTTACCAGCATTTCCTCAATCTCTTCCTGAAGCATTTTATTAAGCTCGCCGGCGTTCAAATACTTATCCTTCGATACCCGCTTCTCGATCCGCTCAATAATTTTTACGGTGGTCTCAACCCCTACATCAGCACCCACCAGGGCTTCTTCCAGGTTATCGAGCACTTCTTCATCTACTGTGCTCTTACCGGCAATGGCTTTGGTGATCCGGGCCAGGAAACCTTCCTTGGTTTTCTTCAACCCTTCATCCAGGCTTTCCTTTTCCTTTTTACCGAATAATTTATTAAAAAAACCCATGGTTATATTATTTAATCCTGATGATACAGTTGTCAGATGTCAGTTGCCAGATGTCAGTAAACAGCCCTTTTTAAGAAAAATTATCTAACCCTTCTAAACCCCTCTTTCAACCACTATCTCCTCTACGACTTTATAAACCCTCTAAACGCTCCTTTCAACCTCTTATTCCTTTTGGCCGTTATAAACCTAACATGTCGCCCCTACAGGGCTCTGAGGGCTTTTGCGAAATTCCCTTTCTATAAATAGACCACCCCTACGGGGCGGAATACAAAGAGCATCTACATCCAAACAGCTAAACCCTATGGTCAACGTCTTTCTACTTTCAAACCGCATAAACTCTCCTTTCAAACACTTTCTACTATAAGACTCTCTAAACTCTTCGGTCAGCCTCTTTCAACTGTAACCCACTCTAAACTCTCCTTCAGCCTGCCGAAGCATAAACAACAAAAGCCATTCGTGGTAACGAATAGCTTTTAAGATAGTCAGGCGAACCCGTAATTACTTTTGGGCCAGGAAATCCTTCACCTTGTCTTTGTGCACCATCTGCTCTTTGAAGGTATAGGCACCAGACTT
>JAKQJH010000179.1 GCA_029561255.1 Bacteroidota bacterium
TCCGTTCGGTGCCTTATTTTTCGGAAGACTGGGCGACCTCATCGGAAGAAAATATACGTTCCTGTTAACGCTCGTATTAATGGGACTATCTACCTTCCTGATCGGTTGTATTCCCAGCTATGAATCGATTGGCATATTTGCACCGATACTGGTATTAGTACTTCGCCTGTTGCAGGGCCTTGCGCTCGGAGGTGAATACGGCGGAGCGGCCACTTATGTAGCGGAGCATTCACCAGCGGAACGACGCGGATTCTGGACCTCCTGGATCCAGACTACGGCAACCATTGGATTATTTGTGTCTCTGCTTGTAATTATCTCGGTTAAAGGTTCCATGTCCGAGTCTGCTTTTGGAGACTGGGGCTGGAGGGTACCTTTCTGGATTTCCATCATCATGGTCGGTATCTCCATTGTGATCCGGATGCGGATGTCTGAGTCTCCCCTCTTTGCCAAAGCGAAAGCAGAAGGCAAAACATCCGTGAACCCGCTGAAGGAAAGCTTTGGCCATAAACTGAATTTCAAATTTGTATTACTCGCCTTATTCGGTGCCACCATGGGACAAGGTGTGGTCTGGTATACCGGTCAGTTCTATGCACTGAGTTTTATACAAAACACGCTGAGTGTGGATGTATCACAGGCCAGCCGGCTCATTATGTGGTCGCTGTTGTTTGGTACACCGTTCTTTGTCTTCTTTGGCTGGCTCTCCGACCGGATCGGCCGGAAGTGGATCATGATGCTGGGTATGCTGGTGGCCATTTTGCTCTACCGGCCTATTTACACCGCGATGTATAATGCAGGGAGTGTGAAACTGAAAACGGAAATCACGGCAAAAACCACGGTGGAAGTGAACACGGCGGCAGATCCTAAAATAGCGGGTGACAGCATCCGTACCACCACCACGCATAAATTTTATGAGGATGGTACGACCTACCGTGAAATAAACAAACTGCATTTGCATGCCGATCCCAGCAAGGCAGATGCCGCTAAAGATGTAAATGTTACCAGAACCGTCAATCTGGACAGCTATTCCTTCTGGCAACTGGTACTCTGGGTCTTTGTACAAGTGATATTTGTAACCATGGTGTATGGTCCGATTGCTGCCTTCCTGGTAGAAATGTTCCCCACCCGGATCCGTTACACCTCCATGTCACTGCCCTATCATATCGGGAATGGCATCTTCGGTGGACTGCTACCTGCAATTGCCCTCTTCCTGACTACCAAGGCCAGCCAGGCCAATGAAGCGGCCGCTAAACTTGGAGAAGCGCTGCCCTATGACAAACCCTATCTGGAAGGCCTCTGGTATCCCATTATACTGGGAGCGGTATCCCTGATAATAGGCGTACTGTATATTAACGGGGAGGATAACCGCACGGAAGACTAATAACTTTAATTATATTTAAATAATAATAACATGAATCAGATCAGAAAATATATGGGCCTAGTATGGATTGCCCTGGCACTGGTAGCCGGTTATTACCTGATAGTATCCCAGGCCATCCCGAAATTTGAAAGCCCCAAACCCGAGGACCGGATTCCGGCGATCATTTACGCCTTTATTCTTACGCCGATTATAGTTGGCGGACTACTGGTATTCGGCTATTATGCGCTCATCGGAGAATATGACATCTACGAAGATCCGGATCACCATCTCCATATAAAAGAGGATTAATCCCTCTTCACCTAACTCCGTTTTTGACGGGAATAACTTCTTTACTACATTCAGGTTCAGAAAAGAAGTTATTCCCTTTTTTTGTGCCATATGCCAGACCGAATTAAACGACAACAATTTGCTTCCATATCGGTGATCCTGCTGCTGGTATTTGTATTCCCGCTGATCAGTATTGCCAATAAAGCATCTATGATTGCCGGAATACCGGTATTATTTCTTTACCTGTTTGGGGTCTGGCTGGGCGCCATCGGACTGCTTTGGATCACCGCCGAACGCAAAGGCCCTAAAAACAATCCCGGCACATGAACAACTGGCTGGTCATCGGCGGCTCCCTGGTCTATCTCTGCCTGCTTTTCGGCGTAGCCTACTATGCGGAATACCGGCAGCGGAAGAATAAAAGCCTCATCAATAACCCTTATGTATATGCGCTTTCATTGGCGGTATACTGTACGGCCTGGACCTATTACGGCAGCGTAGGACAAGCTTCAACCCGCGGTATCGAATTCCTGGCGGTGTATATTGGACCGACCATTACCGCTGCGCTCTTCTGGCCGGTGTTGCGAAAAATCATCCGCATTTGTAAAACACAACGCATCAATAGTCTGGCGGATTTTATTTCCACCCGCTATGGCAAAAACTTTTCACTGGCGGTGCTGGTCACGATCCTTTGCATGATCGGGATCATTCCCTATATCGCCTTACAGCTGAAAGCGATCTCTTCCAGCATGCATATTCTTTCGGGCACCACCCCGCACACCGGGTTGATCGGAATTCTGCAGGATAATACGCTATACATTGCCATCGCGTTGGTGGCCTTTATCATCCTTTTCGGTACCCGTTCCATTGACGCATCTGAAAAACATGAAGGGTTGGTGGCCGCAGTGGCTTTTGAATCCATCATCAAACTACTGGCCTTCCTGGTAGCGGGGGTCTTTGTTACGTTTGGTTTGTTCAATGGCTTTGGAGATATTTTCACCAAAGCCGCCGCGAATGAAGATCTGGCAAAATTATTCCGGTTTAACGGGGAAGGCGCTTATACTACCTGGACCGGACTGGTATTACTTTCCATGTTGGCGGTAGTTTTTCTGCCGCGGCAATTTCAATTAGGCGTGGTGGAAAATGTGCAGGAGAATCACCTGAAGAAAGCCATCTGGCTGTTTCCGCTTTATCTTTTCCTGATTACCCTTTTTGTTTTACCAATTGCCTTCGGGGGAAAATTGCTGATGGGAGAAACGGGAGTGAATGCCGACACTTATGTACTGGCCCTGCCCTTACAGCATGGAGCGGGATTGCTCAGTCTGTTTATTTTTATTGGCGGATTCTCCGCTGCCTCCAGTATGATCATTGTGGAAACCATTGCCATCAGTACCATGATGAGTAATAATATTGCCACTCCCCTGTTACTGAGCACCCGCAAATTTAAAACGAGGGGCGATGGCCAGTTAACCAACCCGATCCTTAATATCCGCCGTTTCAGCATATTTCTGATTATCGCTCTGGCATTTTTGTATGATAAACTGGTGGCCCAGCATTTCACCCTGGTGTCCATCGGCATGGTTTCTTTTGCCGCCGTTTCGCAACTGGCCCCTGCATTACTGGGAGGTATCTACTGGAAATATGCTTCGCAGAAAGGCGCTATGGCTGGCATTCTGACCGGTTTTGTCATTTGGTTTTATACGGCGGTAATCCCCTCAATGGCCAGTGCCGGCTTTATCGATATGTCGGTGATTGAACAGGGGCCCTTGGGTATTTCCTGGTTACGTCCGCTTTCCTTATTTGGTATGGAAGGAATGGACAGTGTTACCCATTGTTTTTTCTGGAGTATGTTTTTCAATATCCTGGTATTTGTTACTGTATCACTTAACAGTCACCGGTCGGCCCGCGAAATTTATCAGTCGGAAATCTTTGTAGATATTTTCCGTCACTCAGGACCTGGTGATACACACGCGGTGTGGAAGGGTACGGCCTACCTGCCCGACCTGAATTCGCTCCTTGCCAATTTTTTAGGAAAAGAAAGAGCGGAGAAAATTATCAGCAGTTATGCCGCCCGTCATAAAATTTCCATGGAAAGCAAGAAAGCAGATCCACGGCTGGTTACTTTCTCCGAAAAAGTTTTGAGCGGGGTGATTGGCTCCGCTTCAGCCCGTATCATGGTCAGCAGTGTAACCAAGGAAGAAGAATTGAAGATCAGTGAAGTGATGCATATCCTGCGTGAATCACAACAGATGATTGAACTGAATAAGGAATTAAGACGCAAATCCGGTGAACTGCAGAAAGCCACGGAGCAACTGACCCAGGTAAATGCCCAGTTGAAAGATATGGATGAGGTGAAAGATGAATTCCTGTATACTGTAACCCATGAATTACGTACGCCCCTTACTTCCATCCGGGCCATGGCGGAACTGGTGCATGACAATGATGATATGGAAGAGGAACAACGCCAGGAGTTTCTCGCCGGAATAATAAAAGAGACCGAGCGGTTAAGCCACCTGATTACCCAGGTGCTGAACCTGGAACGCTATGAAAGCGGGCGGCAGCAATTGAACCTGACACCGGTGCTGCTTAATACCCTGATCAGCGACAGTATCCGCTCGGTTACCGGTATGGCTATGGAAAAGAAAATAACGATCGAAAAACAGATCCCGGACTCGATGTTCCTGATCCGTTGCGATGCAGACCTTATCCAACAGGTCATGAATAACCTGCTCTCCAATGCCATTAAATTCGCAGCGGAAAAAACGGGCCATGTAAAAGTGGGGTTATTCAGCAATGATGATGAACTGCAGATCTGGGTGGAAGATAACGGGAAAGGCATTGCCCGGGAGCTGCACGAACTTATATTTGATAAATTTTTCCAGGCCCGGAACCAGACGCTGAAAAAGCCACAGGGCAGCGGGTTGGGACTGGCGATCAGTAAAAAAATTATCGAGATGCACCAGGGCAAAATATGGGTGGAAAGTGAAGAAGGGAAAGGTTCCAGGTTTATCTTTACACTACCCAATCAATAATCCCCTTATTCCGTCACGTGAGCACAACAAAGAAAATACTGGTAGTCGATGATGATCCTTATATCCTGATGTCACTGGAATTCCTGATGAAGAAAAACGGGTTTGACGTAATGGTGGCCCGCAATGGCACAGAGGCATTGGAAATCGTGGAGAAACAGGTCCCCGATATTGTACTGCTGGATATCATGATGCCGGATGTGGATGGATATGCCATTTGTAAGCATATTAAAAGCAGCAAAAAACTGAAGGAAGCCAAAGTGGTGTTCATGAGTGCCAAGAGCAAGGAGACCGATATCCAGAAAGGCTATGACCTCGGCGCATCATTGTATGTCACCAAACCGTTCAGCACACGTCAGTTACTCAAACAAGTACAGGAATTAATCAGCTGATCCTTCGCCCCTCTTATATAAAATTCTGGTTAATTGGTATAGGTTTGTCTCAACCCTCCGCTTCCGGTTGTAATTTGTAGCAACGAATTGCAGCATGGAAAAATACAACGCGATATACCGGCAGAGTATCGATAACAAAGAAGCTTTCTGGAAAGAACAGGCAGCACAACTGCCTTGGTTTAAAGTCCCGGAAACCATTCTTTCCCAAAATGAAAAAGGCTTTTACCGGTGGTTTACCGACGGGGAAATCAACACCTGTTATCTCTGCCTGGATCAGCAGGTGGAACTGGGCCGGGGCGAACAGATTGCCCTGATCTATGATTCACCGGTTACGCATACGATAAAAAAGTACAGTTACCGGGAGCTTCTGGATCTTGTTTCCCGCTTTGCCGGTGGGTTACAATCTGCTGGCATCAATAAGGGAGACACGGTGGTTATCTACATGCCGATGATTCCCCAGGCGGTGATAGCGATGCTGGCCTGTGCACGGATCGGGGCGATTCACTCGGTGGTATTTGGTGGTTTTGCGCCGCACGAACTGGCGATGCGGATTGATGATGCCCTTCCAAAAGCAATCATATCGGCGAGTTATGGGGTGGAATTTGACAAAACGATTCCTTACAAACCATTAGTGGACAGGGCCATTGAAGAAGCCCTGCATAAACCCCCGGTTCATATTTTTTTTGAACGTACTCCCGGTTATGATGAATTGGATGGTGTCAGTGAAATGGATTACAACCAGCTGCTCCTGTCTGAACCGGTTCCCTGTGTGCCCGTTTTGTCCGGCGACCCTTTATATATCCTCTATACCTCCGGCACTACCGGAAAACCCAAAGGCATTATCCGTGATCATGGGGGCTACGCCACTGCACTCAAGTTCAGCATGGATCATATTTATGATGCCAAACCTGGTGAAGTCTACTGGGCGGCCAGTGATGTGGGCTGGGTAGTGGGTCATAGTTATATTGTTTATGGCCCCTTGTTACAAGGTTGTACCTCGATCCTCTATGAAGGAAAACCCATCCGTACTCCTGATGCAGCGGCCTTCTGGCGCGTGATCAGTGAACATGGGGTGAATGTAATGTTTACCGCCCCCACGGCCATACGGGCTATTAAAAAAGAAGATCATGAAGGAGAGGGCACCAAACGATATGACCTCAGTTCCTTAAAATACCTTTTCCTGGCCGGTGAACGTTGTGATCCTGCCACTTATCACTGGATCAAAGACCTGTTACAAATACCAGTGATCGACCATTGGTGGCAAACTGAAACCGGCTGGCCGATGGTGGGTCTGATGATGGGTCATGATCATCTGCCTTCCAAAGCCGGATCCGCCGGTTTGCCGGTTTGTGGATATGAAATTCATATTCTGTCAGATGACGGAGTGGAACTGGGTAAAGGAAAAGAAGGATATATCGCCGCCAAACTTCCTCTGCCACCCGGTTGTCTGCCAACTTTATGGAAAAACGACGACCGTTTTATTGCCGGCTATCTGCAGCATTTTCCGGGTTATTACCAGACCGGCGACGGTGGCTATCTCGATGAAGAAGGCTATTGTTTTATCATGGGGCGTGTGGATGATGTGATCAATGTCAGCGGACACCGGCTGAGTACAGGTGAAATGGAAGAACTGGTAGCATCGCACCCGGCCATTGCGGAATGTGCCGTGATGGGGATTGCAGATGAACTCAGGGGCCAGCGACCCATTGCCCTGGTGGTATTGAAAGACGGCCAGCATATCGAGGAGGAAATCATTGAAGAGGAACTGGTGGCATTGATCCGGGAGAAAATCGGGGCCGTTGCCTATTTCCGGAATGCCGCAATAGTAAAAAGATTACCCAAGACCCGGAGTGGCAAAATACTTCGCAAGACGATCCGTCAGATAGCGGATGGAGAAACGTACACCCTCCCATCTACCATAGATGATCCGAGAGTGCTGGAGGAAATCCGGGAGACCCTGGAGGACCGGAAACTGGGAATCGCTTTTAATAAAATTTAATTTTTTGAATTTCAATTATTTGTGTTGTCGAAATTTTCTTAAAAAAAAAGGGCATTAATTAAACAATCTGTTTGCAGTACTGTTATTGCAGGCAGAAACATGAAAAAAATTGCCCTGTTCATATTACTGCTCTTCGCTACCGTCCAGGTTATCCCTGGTATGCAAGCGCTGTTCAGTGACCGGAACGGTTCGGTGATTTTTAATGTGGATGAGGAAAAAAACGGGGAAAAAACGGTAGATACCAGTCAGAAGATTAATAAAGAATACTCTGATTACTGCCAGCTTTCCGCCATACTCAGCCAGCGACTTCTTACTGCTTTTCACCTGTCAGAGCAGATACTTCCGGCACCCAGCCTCGAAAGATTAACGCCGCCCCCCAATTACTGATCCGGCAATAGTAAAACGGGTAGTATTCTTATCCGCCATTTCATTCTTTCATTCTTAATTATCATCCTTGTATGAGTGCAACTGCTAACCCGGTTTCCAGGATTTTCCGCCTGGTAAAACTGGAACGTAAAGAAATATCCGCTATTTATTTTTATGCGATCCTGAACGGATTAATTCAATTGTCTTTGCCTGTAGGGGTACAGGCGATTATTGGTTTTGTTTTAGGCGGATCCATGTCCACCTCACTGGTCATCCTTATAGGCCTGGTGGTTGCCGGTGTATTTTTCACCGGATTATTACAGGTGGGACAAATGCAGCTGATTGAAAAAATTCAGCAAAATATTTTTGTCCGTTATTCCTTTGAACTGGCCGACCGGATACCCCGTCTCGACCTTAAAAAAACAGATGCGTATTATATCCCGGAACTGGTCAACCGTTTTTTTGAAATTCCTTCCCTTCAAAAGGGGCTCGCTAAACTGCTGCTGGATATTCCAACAGCCAGCATTCAGATTGTTTTCGGATTGATCCTGCTTTCTTTTTATCATCCGGCCTTTATCCTGTTCGGTATGATACTGGTACTGATTCTCTGGCTGATTCTGTATTATACCGGTAATAAAGGATTACAGACCAGTCTGACCGAAAGTGCATACAAATACGGAGTAGCTGCCTGGCTGGAGGAAATGGGCCGGCTGATCAAATCCTTCAAATTCTCCAAGGGGTCGGTCATCAATATGCAGAAAACAGATGAGAAAGTCAGTGGCTACCTGGATGCCCGGAACAGTCATTTCAGTATCCTGCAATTCCAGTTCAAAGTGCTGATCGCCTTTAAAGTGCTGATCACGGCATCCATGCTGATTATCGGATCCCTTTTATTGGTCAATCAGCAGCTGAATATCGGGCAGTTTATTGCAGCCGAGATCGTAATCATTTCCATTATCGCTTCGGTGGAAAAGCTGATCGGAAATCTGGACAGTGTATATGATGTACTGACCTCGGTAGATAAAATAGCCAAGATCACGGACAAACCGGTAGAGACATCCGGCAGCTATATCCTTCCGGAAAAAAGAGAGGGATTATCTGTTGAAGCCGAAAAAGTGAGTTTCGCCTATGACGATGAAAAATATGTACTGAAAGATGCCAGTTTCCGGATTGATGCCGGCGAAACGGTTTGTATTACCGGAAAAGAAGGAAGCGGCAAATCCACCCTGCTCAAACTGGTAAGCGGCTCTTACCAGGGTTTTGAAGGTTCTTTATTGCTGAACAGATTGCCGGTTGGCAACTATGAATTGAAATCATTGCGTGAACAAACCGGTATTCTGCTTAATCAGCAGGATATATTCCATGGCAGCCTGCTGGAAAATATCACCATGGGGCAACCCGGAATTGATTTGCAACAGGTCATCCGTTTGTTTGGGGAAGTCGGGCTGGCCAATTTCCTGGGCACTTTGCCGCAGGGGTTTGATACCTGGCTGGATCCAACCGGTAAACGATTGTCCAGAAATGTTGTGAATAAAATTTTGCTGGTCAGGGCCCTGGTAGGTCAGCCCCGATTGCTTCTGCTGGAAGAACCCTGGACACATATTGAAGAACCTTTCCGCAGTCGTATAATCCGGCTTCTGTTGAATGATTATCCGCATACCACCATCCTGGTGGTTAGCGCTGACCCTGAATTTACCAGTCGCTGCAGCAAAGTAATAGATGTAAACTGCGATGGCTGTATTGTCAAAACGAATAAATCAAGCAACCATGAATAATAATGAACACCCGCAGTGGTCCTCCTTCCGCAAGGTATACCGCTATAATAAAAGAAGCCGGGTGCGCTACTGGTTTTACGGATTAATGACGGCTATGGCCATCATTCTCTTTCTTCCGTGGACACAGAATATACGGGCAAAGGGAACCGTGACCACTCTACGGCAGGAACAACGGCCCCAGCAACTGAACACCATTATCCCGGGACGGGTGATCAAATGGTATGTGAAAGAAGGGGATTATGTACAGGCCGGGGATACAATCCTTCAACTGGCCGAGATCAAGGACGATTACCTGGATCCGCAATTGCTTAGCCGGACCAAAGAACAGTTATCGGCGAAATCCCTGACCGTAGATTACTATAAAAACAAAGTAGGCACTTCCGGTACCCAGATCAATGCCTTGAATGAAGCCCTGCAGCTGAAAATGGATCAGCTCCGGAATAAACTGCAGCAATTACAATTAAAAGTGCAGAGTGACAGTATGGAGTCCATTGCAGCATCAAATGATTTTAAAATCGCCACCCAGCAGTTTACCCGGCAAAAAGCCATGTACGACAGCGGACTCGTCTCACTTACCCAACTGGAGCAACGTAACCAAACCTATCAGAACAGCCTGGCTAAAAAAGTAAGCGCGGAAAATAAATGGCAGAATGCCCGGCAGGACCTGACAATTACAAGAATTGAGATGAATGCTACCCAGCAGGATTATATGGAGAAAATTGCCAAGGCGCAGGGTGACCAGTTTCAGTCGCTTTCACAGATAGCCACCGGACAAGGAGATATTGCTAAACTGGAAAACCAGTACAGTAATTATTCCATCCGCAATGGTTTATATTTTATCACAGCACCCCAAAGTGGCCAGATCACGAAGGCCCGTAAAGCCGGTATTGGTGAAATTGTAAAGGACAGTGAAATGATTGTGGAGATCGTGCCTGACCAGGTGCAGTATGCCGTGGAGCTTTTTGTCCGCCCGGTGGATCTCCCCCTCATATCTGCCGGACAAGAAGTGCGGTTTATGTTCGATGGATTTCCGGCCATTGTCTTCAGCGGATGGCCCAATACATCGTATGGCACATTCGGGGGCAAAGTGGTGGCCGTGGAAAGTTCGGTGAGTTATAATGGCCGTTTTCGCATTCTTATTACCGAAGACCCGGCTGATAAACCCTGGCCGCGTGAATTGAAAATGGGCACCGGTGCCCAGGGAATGGCCTTGCTGAAAGATGTGCCTATCTGGTATGAACTGTGGCGGAATGTTAATGGCTTCCCGCCGGATTTTTATAAAGCTGGTGCTGAACCTGAAAAAAAATAACCTATGCAAACACATTCAAAATATAAATTTATAACCTGGCTGCGGCAAAGGAACCAACAACGAAAAAGGACGATACTCTTAACCGGACTGATGTTGTTACTTCTCTTTCTTGCCAAACTTTCCACCGCACAGGATAGCCTGAGTGCGTCAACCCTGTCAGCCAGCCAGGTAATGTCCATCGTTAAACGATACCACCCGGTAGCCCGGATTGCCGATATTAATATTGATATGGCCAAAGCGGATATCACCATTGCCCGTGGGCAATTTGATCCGCAACTGTACAGTTACAATGCACAAAAAACCTTTGATGGGACTGATTATTACAATTATAACCGGCCTGAATTGAATATACCCACCTGGTTCGGGGTGAGTATCAGCACCGGGCTCGAATATTTATCGGGCAGCCGGACCGATCCGCAGGAAACATCGGGTAAAACCAGTTATTTCGGAGTCACCGTTCCGCTGGCCAAAAACCTGTTGATGGATAAACGCAGGGCTGCACTACAAACAGCGAAGATCTACAAAGATGCCTCGCAGGTGGAAAAAAATGTTATCGCAAACAATATTCTCCAGGAATCCATTGCCGCTTATTGGAACTGGACACTTCAATACCAGGTAATCCAGGTATTGAATGAGGCGGTGGAAGTGAACCGCAAAAGAGTGGAGTTTATTAAAACGGGTTTCCGGCTGGGTGACCGGCCAGGTATTGATACTATCGAAGCGATTGCCCAGTTGCAGAATATGGAACTGCTGCAATACCAGGCCATTCTTGATTTTAATAATGCCGGACTTGGATTATCCGTTTATCTCTGGACGTCGGAACAACAGCCCTATACCCTGCCTTCAACCGTTATTCCAGCCCCACAACCGGGATTAACCGAGCTGGCGGTTCCTGTACTGGACAGTCTCCTGAATGCAGCCCGTATTCTACACCCGGAACTGCGGCTCTATGATTATAAACTGGACGCATTGGCGGTAGAAAAGAAATTAAAGTTCCAGGAATTACTGCCCACAGTCAACTTTACGTATAACCAGCTGGGGAAAGGGTATGATGTGTTGAAAACAGCTACAGGACCGCTCTTTGAAAATAATTTCAGGTATGGTTTTTCTGTAGGTATCCCCCTTCGTTTTTCGGCGGGCCGGGGAGAATACAAGAAAGCCAGGCTGAAAATTATGGAAGCAGAAACAGCACAACGTTATAAGCAACTGCAGGTGGAGACGAAAGTACGCGCTTACTATAACGAACTGGTGACCCTCCGTCAGCAGCTGCTCCTGCAGGAAAACAATTATAAAAATTACCAGCTGCTGTTGCAGGGCGAAGAGACCCGTTTCAAAAACGGGGAGAGTTCGCTGTTCCTGGTCAATACCCGGGAAAACAAAACCCTCGAAGCCCTGCAGAAATTACAGGAGTTGCGCAACAAATATGTCAAGACCTTCAACAGCCTGCAGTGGGCGGCCGGTCAGCTATTGTACTAAAAGCTCAGGTACTCCGGAAAGCAACGGGATGATATAGTTTTTTATGCGGACCAAAAAAGACGCGCAGCAGGATCCTGAAAGCGGCCAGTTCCACTAAAAACAGGGAGAGGGCGAGCAGGGCGATTAGTCCATACTGATCACTGCGTATATAGGTAAACAATACATCGATGCCGATAAAAGCTGCGGTAATCGGGAACCCCAGCATACCCATGGCTGATAAAAGAAACAGAAACCCCGTGTTTTCCTGTTCATATACATATCCATGAAAACGGGATAATGAAATATCATTATCAATCCGTTCCATTTTCACCAGGCAATAGTAGCCCAGGAAAAAAGAAACCACTACCCCGCTGGCATAAAATAAAAGTTCGCTGAAATAAATATGAGGGGTATTAAATAATACAGCAGCCATTATAAAAATATGGCCGGTCAGGAGATGTTTCCATGCGGTAATGGCATTTCCCCGGAACGAAAAGGAAAAAAGAAAAAGCATCAGTGCCACCGCCAGCAGTAATAAAGGCATGCCGCTGACCTCGCTCTGAAAGGAATCCGGTTTATTAAAACCCGCAATGAGCAGGAATACGCCCATGATGGCCAGGATATTGGTAAAAACTTTGTTTTGCAGGAATCCAAAAACAGATCCCAGTGTTTTGAAGGGTTTCCAGCCATACCGGTATAGCAAGGTATCGAGATTCCACTCTTTAATTCCCAGGACATACAAGGTGGCTTTCCAGCGGGAAACTGCCTTGTGTATGGGTGCGGTGTAATGGAAAATCTGGTGATGCACCAGGTAATTGAGTACAGAGGGTGATACAAGCAGCTGATATGTACGCAGAAATGCATTCCCGGCAAAATGGAGCAGTACCAGCCAGTGGAAGCCAAGCGCAATTTCAATAAACATCAGCCCGATCTGTGCGGCTGATGAATAGGCAATCTGTGTCTTTACCGTTGGTTGTACCCGGGCAATCACCGTCGCGGTAATGGCCGTGAGTGCCCCGATCACAATGATCAGAATTTTAGCCCACAACATATCTTCCCAGAAAGGATGTGTACGCAATAAAAGAAATACACCAATATGCACACTCAGTGAGCCGTAAAAAATCGCCGATGAAGAGGTAGGTCCTTCCAGTGCCCTGGGCAGCCAGGTGGTAAAGGGAAACTGCGCAGATTTTACGGCTGCAGGAAGAATCATCATACAAACAATAAACACAGAAAGGATGGGTGATGCGGCCGCCAAGGCTGTTTCCTTAGCCAGTCCCAACTGGGGGAAACTGATATTCTGGTTCATCAGGTGGTGCATCATCCACATGGCCAGCATAAGGGAGACATCACTGATCCGGTAATTCGATACGGCTTTAAAAGCATTCTTTGCCGGCAGGTAACGGTCACGGTAAAACGCAATCAGCAGGAAAGAGCAGATGCCCTTGATTTCCCAGCCGATAAAGAGGGTTTCGAAATTACCGGAAAGGATAATCAGGTTATATGCGGTAGAGAACAACAGGATGGTATTAAAAAACCGTTTGAACCCCTGGTCACGGTGCATATAATATTTACTGAAGGTGGCTACCAGGAAAAACAGCACTGCCCCGGTAAGGCTGAATACCGCGGTCACTTCATCGTAATAAAAATGGAGGGCAAAAACAAAATGATCAGACTTGTATAAAGTGATTAACTGGTAATCCACCGGGGTTAAACCATCCCATATCCACCAGGCGGCAAATAAAACAGCCAGCCCTATATTGACCACTTTTGCAATACGGACGATCCAGGCAATGGGTCGTTCGTTTCTGTTTTGCCAGAGCAAAGTGGCAAAAAAAGCCAGCAGAGGCACCAGGACCGCTAATACAAGTAATTGACCCATTACATTTATTTTTCGCTGTTGGCCTTACGGCTTACAGCATTTAATTACAATCATTGCCCGTTTAATCCAGCAGGTACACCGGCAGGTTTTCTTCCGTGGCATGTACAATATGGTTCGTCTCCATCTCTTTGGCCCCTTCAATAAACTCTTCCATATTGTGAATGGTTTGGATCTCGTTTTCAGCCGTCAGTAGCTGATACGGTTCAAATACGCCATTGCGGAAATAATAGAATTGTTGCTCAGCCGGGTGCAGCGCTACAATATGCACCCATTCATTCTGGTACCATTCAAATACGGCAGGTGCGGACTGAATGGCTTTCAGTACAATATCCGGGGTCTGTTCCACAATCACCAGCAGACGTACCGGGTCATGCACTTCAATCATTTGCCAGGGAAGTCCGGGCCGCAGGTCGCCGTCACTACTGTTGGCCACCCCGAATAAACCCATTACATTATGTGGCAATTTGGTGCCCGCCCCGAGTTTGATATTATCTACCCGGGAGAAATAGTATTCAAGATTGATCCCGCCGCAGACCAGCCCGATCGGCCGCATTACGGCTGAGAGGATTGAACCATTGGGGTCAGTTGTAAAATCATAACTGTTGAGGAAGGCCCGCCGGTCCAGGAACAACCCTTTACTGACCTGGCGCCGGCCGATAATGGCAAGGGTATTGGTGCCATGACCCAGTTCCGGCCTGGGTTCAAATAAAGAAACTGAACGGCTATGGATGGCTTTACGCACCTGTTCCAGCTCCTGTTTGGTATTAATAGAAGCGAAACGACGGCTTCTTTCCTTGGCATTCAGGTTCAGGGCTGTTTCAAAGCGCTGGATATTCAGCAGGTGTGCCTGTCCGTTAGTTTCAGTCAGCACGTCCTCATCATAATAATCCATCACATCCGCAGCGGTATCGTGCATACAGCCGACAAACTGGGTACTGTCCGGAATAGGTATACCCCTTTCTGCCAATATCGCCCTGACTTGTGTATGATTCAGGATAAAAGCCTGCACCCGGGCATTGGTGGCACCCGGTCTTCCGCTGCAGGCCCCGCAATCGTGGGCCCCGTGATGCGGGTTGTTGGCACTGCTGCTGCCATGGGCCACGATGTAGACCAGTGGGGCAAAATCTTTAATCAGACCAATTCCCCGCAAGAACGCTTCTGCCCGCGCCGTCATTTCCTCCAGGGTATACCCGATCTGTAATCCGTTTTCGATATGCGCCGGATCCTGATTTTCGATGGACAGCCTGGATTTTTTATCCATATGCCCATAGGCATTTGAAATAGCCGGGCTCATTTTGGGACGGAACAACAACTGGAGTTTTTTTGCCAACGCCCAGAAGCCAAAACCAATACTCAGAAAAAAACCGGAAATAATACCGTGTGTATATTTTGTATAGATCAGGTCATTTTGATGTATGGTGCTGGCTTCCGATTCCTTGATCAGGTACTTGGGTGTTACCGGGGCCGGGCATAACTTATCATAGAACTTGCTGCCTTGCTGCTGAAAATAAAATTCCACGCCAAAAAAACCGGGGGCGCCGAATGTTTCTGCCTGTCTATCCACGGCCTCTATATGACGACGGATGGAATCTTCCCGTTCATCAATACAAAAAATGGCCTGGAGGCTTTTCTGTTCCGGGAGTGGCTTCGGCTTTGCCATAAGCATACCCCGCAGCACACTGTCATAGTAGCTCCATTCAAAAGCAGTCTGCCAGCAGGCAATCACTTCTGTATATTCTGTTTGTGGCACGGGTGCGAACAAATCGGCCGGATCAGCAGAAATATGAGTGGTCAGCGGTTTCCAGGCGGAGCCCAGTTCTTTATCTAATGCATCCAGCTCCAGCAACAATTCAAATTCCACCAATTCCCGAAGGGTGATCTGCTTCCGGTCCGGCAAGGTTTGCGGATTATCTTCGGCCGCACTTACAAAACCACTCCAGCCATGATGGGCAAACTGCTGATCAAAAAGATACTGTTCGTAGTAGGCTTCATTACCCACCACCTGCTTTAACAAACTACCGATGGTATAATCCCCGGAAATAAATAGCTGCCGGATTTTACGGGTATTGAAAAAGCTAACCAGGGATTTTGCTTCCAGTTCACGGATCGTGCTGGTGAAACTCCGGTTCACTACCGGCAGTTCTTTCAGGGCAATTCCCTGGTCCAGGAAGCTGCAGAGGATCCGGAATAACAACGGATGAACCCGGTTATCCAGATCAATGCCATAAAACCGTTTCCATTTGGCTCTTAGTTTTCCGATGCGGGGTTCGAATACCGGGTTGTATTCCTGCTGAAGCATTTTTTCTTTCCAGGCGCCTCCTTCCTTTTTCCCTTTTCTCCATTCCAGTACCCGGTCCACCACATCCCCGCGGATACGTCCGGTCCTGTACATATCGCGGTATTCGCTCAGTTGCAGGTGTACCTGGAATCCAAAAATCCGCGAGGCCTTGAATATGCCATCATAGAATTTCTGGTGCTGGAAGGCATGCAGCGAGTTATGATGGATAAAATCCTTCAACGCCTGCTGGGCAGGGAGATAGTGTTTCAGCTGATGAATCACTTCATCTGCATCAAATGGTTGCTGCATAGTTTTTATTTATAAACCCGGGGAACCCTGCTTAATGCCGCAGATCAGCCACGCTGAATTCCGGATTCAGTTCGTCTCTTATGTATTGAACATCATCATAGAACTCCACCCGGCCCGTATCAATATTATACATGGCACCCACCACCCCGATCGCACCGGTTTCCACCATTTGTTCAATGATATAGCTCCGCTCAATGATACTCTTCACCGTGCGGCGGACATTGATGGAGGAAACATTTTCTACAAATACAGGGTTCTTTGAGTTACGCAGTTCCTGATTTATTGTTTCCCTTTCCTGGTAAACAGCCGGTTGCAATTTGGATAATAATTCGGTCAGGTTACCCATTTCGACATGATCACAAGCGCCCTTTACAGCACCGCATTTAGTATGACCTAAGATCACGATCAGCTTGGAGCCGGCAATTTTGCAGGCAAATTCCATGCTGCCCAGGATATCGGTATTTACAATATTACCAGCAATCCGCAAAGAGAAGATATCGCCCAGTCCCTGGTCAAAAATCAATTCCGCAGAAGTACGGCTGTCCATACAACTCAGAATAGTGGCAAAGGGCCATTGTCCTTCCCGGGTGGCATTTACCTGGCCAAGCAGATCGCGTTGGGCTTTCAGGTTTTTGATAAAGCGGTCATTTCCTTCCTGCAGAATGTCCAGGGCCATCCGCGGGGTCAGGTGTGATTGTGTTTCTTTAGTATGTACTCTCATTTTATAATTTCTTTTTAATGTACAGATTGTACTTGTGAATAATTTTCAATGTTATAAGCTTCTTTAAATCCTTTCAGCGTCAGCCGTATATTTTTCAACGGCACTTTAATATCCCTGAATTCCTTGATGAGTTCCAGCACATCATAATCAATATACTTTGTATTGGACGCATCTATCAGTACGGTGGAATTTTCTGGCATATGATCCAGTGTCTGCCGGATGGCGGCTTTATTCAGAAAGGAAACCTCCTCTGATAAGCGGATCACAATTGCATCTCCGTCCTTATGATTCTCTGAATGGAAGAAGTAGGAATTTTTCAGGTTACCATAGAGGATGGAACCGGTAGCAGCCACAATACCGGTCAGTACCCCAACCAGCAACCCTTTCCCGCTGAGGGCAGGTATAATACCGAATAAGTCTACTGCAATAATCACCACTACGGTAACGATAAAAGGTATAAACTGGAATTTTCCGGCGGTCCAGAAGCTTTTAAAGACCGCGGGTTTGGCCAGTTTGTAACCCGTCAGCAGCAGGATCGCGGCCAGGGCCGACAATGGAATTTTATTCAATAAACCCGGAATCAGTATTATCGAAACGAGCAGCAAGGTGCCATGTATCATGGTGGACAGTTTTGATTTACCCCCGGCATTCACATTCGCACTGCTGCGTACGATCACGCTGGTAACCGGTAAACCACCGATCAGTCCCGCCACGGTATTACCGACTCCCTGGGCAAATAATTCCTTATTGGTATTGGTGACCCTTCGTTGAGGATCCAGGTTATCCACTGCTTCAATACTCAGCAGGGTTTCCAATGAGGCAATCAGGGCGATAACAATTCCGTATACAATGACCGAGCCGTTGAGAAAACCGTTGAAATCAGGCAGGGTGAAAAAGCTGAAAAACTCGCTGGCAGAAGAAGCCGCCTTGATCTGAACCAGGTGTTCGTTCATAACCGCCAGCTGGCTGCCGGACTTTATCCAGATCTCATTGATGACCACGGATACCAATACGGCAATCAATGCCCCGGGCACAAAGCTGACTCTTTTTTTAATAAAGGGCATATCCCAAACGATCATGATGATAATGGAAATCAGGCAAAGCAGGAATACCCCTACTTCGATATGTTGCAGGGGTTGCAGCAGTTCATGCAGGTCCTCCTGACCGTAAGGAAACAACTCGGTGATATTTCCCTTTTCATCCTTATCATATCCAAAAGCATGCGGAATCTGTTTGGCAATAATCAGGATACCTATACTGGTCAGCATCCCTTTAATTACACTGCCTGGAATGTAATTCGCAATTCCACCCAGTTTGGCAACTCCCAGGAGCATTTGTAAAATACCGGCAATAAAAACCGCGCAGAGAAATAAACTGAAATCGCCGATAGAGGTAATGGCACCCAGCACCAGGGCGGCGAGTCCCGCTGCGGGTCCACTGACACTTAAAGGTGAATTACTCAGTGCACCAATCAGGATGCCCCCGATAATACCGGAGATAATGCCACTGAAAAAAGGAGCTCCGGATGCCAGAGAAATACCTAAACATAACGGCAGGGCGACCAGGAAAACCACAAGCCCGGAGGGCAAATCATATTTCAGATTTGCAAAAAGATTCTTTTGCTTTTTCATAAATATAAATAAGTAGACGTTGTTACCGGTTACGGTAAATGACAGGCCTGCCAATGAAGGCTGCCCTTATCAGTTTCACGTGTGGTGAAACACCAGATTAGTATCAGAATAAATTTGGAGGAGGAACCAGGAGTTCGCCATGGAAGGCCACATAGAGGCTGGCTTTTTCACCACCCCTGAAGGCTATGCCGGATGAAATAAAATGACTGCCCGTTTCGGTATGGTGCAGGTATTCTTCAGAAAATGAAGTACTGCCGGGATTTTTTTCTTCGGTATTGTTACCAAATGGATTGGCTGATTCTTCTTCGTTATCGGCAGGAAAAGAGGCTGTGCTTGTCTGAACTTTCCCGGAATCTTCCTGGCTGGAATACAAAAAGGAAACACTGACCGTCAGCCAAAGCAGGGTCAGGATCATCAGCAGGGAGGAAAGTCGCTGCGCTATTGTATATGTTTTCCGTTGCCTTTTCATCCGGGGTGCGCAAAATAATGTATTCACAGGTGCTTTCCAAACGAATTGAAATTCAATAAGATTAATTTAATTTTAATCAGTTTTTAGCCCCTGAAATGCCTAAACAATCAGGAAACCGGTTTGTTTAGACATCTTATTAATTATTTCGCAATATATTAAACAGGTGTAAATCCTACAAGCCTCCTGAAAAAATGAAACCATACGAAGTCCTTTTAAACGATAACAAGCATTGGGCAGCCCGTAAAAAAGCGGAAGATCCGGCTTTTTTTGAGCGTTTGCTCCATGTACAATCGCCTGAGTTTTTATGGATCGGATGCAGCGACAGCCGGGTGCCGCCGGACCAGATCACGCAGACTGAACCCGGTGAAATATTCATTCACCGGAATGTGGCCAACCTGGTGGTGAATACGGATGTAAACCTCATGAGTGTCGTGGATTATGCAGTAAACCATCTGAAAATCAAACATGTGGTGGTATGCGGACATTATGGCTGCGGAGGTATTAAAGCAGCGTTGTCCAATACCGATTTCAACCAGGTGCTCAATATGTGGCTGAGAAATATCAAGGATATTTACCGGATTCACCGCAAGGAACTGGAAGCAATTACGGATGAGGACACCCGTGTAAACCGGATGGTGGAGATCAATGTAAAGGAGCAGATCTTTAACCTCGCCAAGACCGCCATGATTCAGCGTGCCTGGACCAACGACCAGCGTCCTGACCTGCATGGCTGGGTATACGACCTCCACGACGGGCTGATCAAACCGATCATCGAGATGAAAGCCGGAGCGGATCTGGATGAGTTGTATGAATTTGAAGGACTGTAGAGAAAGTACGAGGTAAGAAGTACGAAGTACGAAACATAAAGGTCGAGGGCGAACTATAGGTCTCGAAGCTCGCAGGAAAAGGTACGAAGTACGAAACATAAAGGTCGAGGGCGAACTATAGGTCTCGAAGCTCGCAGGAAAAGGTACGAAGTACGAAACATAAAGGTCGAGGGCGAACTAACGGTCTTGAAGCTCGTAGCTCGCCACTCGCTACTGAAGATAAAACTCCGGTTTCTTCCTTACCAGTTCACCAAATACTGTTGCGCAAGAAATACTGCCGCGCCCGCCAGATATCCCAGCAACGCAATCCAGCCAATCTTTTTTAAATACCAGAAAAAATCTATTTTTTCCAGTCCCATAGCAGCCACTCCGGCGGCTGAACCAATGATCAGGATACTGCCACCCGTACCGGCACAATACGCTAAAAACTCCCAGTAATAGTGGTCCGTGGGGTATTGATCCAGGCTATACATTCCCTGGGCACCGGCCACCAGGGGCACATTGTCGACCAGTGCAGAAAGCAGCCCGATGGTCATCGTAATGGCTGAAATATTTCCGATTGTTTTATCCAGCCACTGAGCTGCTGTTTGCAGAATATGCGTCGATTCAAGGGCGGAAACACATAACAAAATTCCCAGGAAAAACAGGATACTGGGGGTATCAATTTTCCGCAGGGCATGGTTGACGGATAAAACCCCTTTTTCTCGTTCATCTTTCTTACTATGAATCATTTCGGTACAAACCCACATGATACCCAATCCAAACAGGATGCCCATATAAGGGGGCAGATGGGTAATGGTTTTAAACACCGGCACCATCAGCAGACATCCCACCCCCAGCCAAAACACCAGGTTACGTTCCCGGGCACTGTAGGTAAAATTTTTATTCTGGAGGACTTCGGGTCGCTTGCTTACATTGCCTTTCAGTTGACGGCCGATCAGGTAAGCTGGTAACAGCATACTCACCAGGCTGGGCAAAAATACTTTGAGTATAATATTGGCCGCCGTGATCTGTCCGCCGATCCAGAGCATGGTGGTGGTCACATCCCCGATCGGCGACCAGGCGCCCCCGGCATTGGCGGAAATAACCACCAGTCCGGCATATAACATCCGTTCCTGGCGGTCGCCAATCAGTTTGCGCAGGAGTGATACCATAACGATGGTTGTGGTCAGGTTATCCAACACCGCGGATAAAAAGAAAGTAATAAAGGCCAGCATCCAGACCAGCTTTTTTTTATTGGTGGTCTGTATTTTTCGGGTAATCAGCTCAAATCCGTCATGAGAATCGATCAGTTCCACTATTACCATCGCCCCCAGCAGGAAAAACAGGATACCGGAGATATCGCCCAGGTGTCCGGACAGGTGATGCACCACCGCCTCTTTGTCTGAGGTACCCAGCGCATACACCGACCAGCAAAGTGTAGCTGTAAGCAGGGCGGTTGCTGCTTTATTGATCTGAAAGGAATGTTCAAAAGCGATGAACAGGTATCCCAGTACAAAAATGATAATGAGTAAGGTGGTCATACGTTAGTTTTAAAAAGAAAAGCCGGCCTTAATCCTGCAAATTAAGCAAACCCAATTTTATGTAGGTTTGCAGTATGTCCATCCAAGTCAAAAACCTGCTCAAAGAATACGGCGAGCAAAAAGCGGTGAACCAGCTCTCCTTTACCGCCAGTAAGGGAGAAATTGTCGGCTTCCTCGGTCCAAACGGTGCCGGCAAGTCCACCACGATGAAGATCATCACCGGTTATCTTCAGCCTACTGCTGGCGAAGCCTGGGTTTGCGGAATCAATGTGAATGAATCACCCCTTGAAAGCAAGAAGAAGATCGGTTACCTGCCCGAACTGAATGCCCTTTACTATGATATGTATGTGCGGGAATACCTCAGTTTTATTGCCGGACTGCACCAATTGTCTGATACAAAGGCAGCCGTGGAGAAGGTAATTGAAACCGTCGGTCTAACGCCTGAATCAAAGAAAAAGATCGGCCAGCTGTCCAAAGGCTATAAACAACGGGTGGGACTGGCCGCTGCGCTGATCCATGAACCAGAGGTACTGATCCTGGATGAACCCACGTCCGGATTAGATCCCAACCAGATTATTGAAATCCGTGAAGTGATCCGGAAACAGGGTCAGGATAAGACCGTTTTGTTTTCTTCCCATATCCTGCAGGAAGTGGAAGCCATCTGTGACCGGGTGATTATTATCAATAAAGGGAACCTGGTAGCTGATGACACCCTGACGAATCTCAGGAAGTCCGCCTCCGGAGAAGTGGTGAGTGTTTCGTTCAAGGAAACTGTTGAACGGTCTTTACTGGAGAAACTGCCTGCGGTAAAAGAGCTTATTAAAAATGAAGCGAACAACTGGCAGTTAGCCACACATGATTCTGATCAGTTGCGCAAACAAATATTGGCCCTGGCTTTGCAGCACAACCTCAACATCGTTTCTTTGCAAAGCGAAAATCAAAGCCTGGAGGATATCTTCAGAAGCCTGACCAAAAAAGAAAGCTGAACCGGATCAGTCCAACCCCACTCCGGAATGAAAAATACGATTGCCTGTCTTGACTCTTTGCAGAGAAAAGATATGTCTAACTTAAACAAATAATATATGAGCTACATTTCAGAAATCTTCGCCAGACAAATTTTAGATTCACGTGGTAATCCCACCGTGGAAGTGGATGTTATTACAGATGAAGGAGCCATTGGCCGTGCAGCGGTACCCAGCGGGGCCAGCACCGGTATTCACGAAGCCGTGGAACTGCGCGATGGTGACAAGAAAAAATATGTAGGAAAGGGAGTATTAAAAGCGGTTAAGAACGTAAATGATATCATTGCTCCGGAATTACTGGGTTATGATGTGGCTGACCAGGCCGGTGTGGATGAATACCTCATCAAACTGGATGGCACTCCAAATAAAGCCAAACTGGGTGCCAATGCCCTGCTGGCAGTAAGTATGGCTGTGGCTAAAGCTGCCGCGGAAGAAGCTAACCTGCCCCTTTATCGTTATATCGGGGGTACCAATGCCAAAGTGCTGCCCATCCCGATGATGAATATCCTGAATGGTGGTGCACACGCGGATAATAAAATCGATTTTCAGGAATTCATGGTTATGCCCATCGGCGCGCCCAGTTTCAGCGAAGGTCTTCGCTGGGGTGTTGAAATTTTCCACGCCCTGAAAAGTGTACTGAAGAAAAAAGGATACAGCACCAATGTAGGTGATGAAGGTGGCTTTGCCCCGAATATCCAGAGCAATGAAGAAGCGATTGAAACCGTACTGACGGCTATTGAAGCCGCCGGTTACAAATCAGGCACCCAGGTGAAAATCGCCATGGACGCCGCCAACAGTGAATTATGGGATGGCAAGAAGAAAAAATATGTTTTCCATAAGAGCAGTGGCAAGGAAATGACCAGCGAACAACTGGTGAAATACTGGGAAAGCTGGGTGAAAAAATACCCCATCTGCAGTATTGAAGATGGTATGGCCGAAGATGATTGGGCTGGCTGGAAAATGCTGACTGAAGCGGTTGGTGATAAATGCCAGTTGGTAGGTGATGATCTGTTTGTAACGAATGTAACCCGCCTTCAACAAGGGATTGACAAAGGAATCGGAAATGCCCTCCTGGTAAAAGTGAACCAGATTGGTACCATTACCGAGACCATCAACGCGGTTACCCTGGCTCAGCACAATGGTTACAACACGATCATGAGTCACCGTAGTGGTGAGACAGAAGATAATACCATTGCTGACCTGGCCGTAGGACTGAACTGCGGACAGATCAAAACCGGTTCTGCTTCCCGTTCTGACCGGATGGCCAAATACAACCAATTGCTGAGAATTGAAGAATTACTGGGCAGCACCGGCGTATATCCGAAAGGAAAAATCAAGTTTGGTAAGTAATTTGCTGTAAAATAGGTGCTTAAACACCTGTCATGGTGAGTTTACCGAACCACGACAAGTGCCCTTCGACAAGCTCAGGGTGACAGAAGTTGTCATGCTGAGCTTGCCGAAGCACTGCCGAAGGATTGCCGAAGCACCTTTTTAATAAAAAATAAATGAAACTCATCACCCGCATACCGGCCTGGATCAGGAATAAATATTTTATTTCCTTTGCCGCCTTTTGCGTGGTGGTCGTTTTTTTGGATAAAAATGACCTTTTTGCCCAGTTGGATCGCCGCCGGGAGCTCCGGAAACTGGAAAAAAGCCGGGATTATTACCAATCCCAGATTTCTGCAGAACGTAAAGAATTAGAGGCACTTAAGAATAATCCAGCCACCCTGGAACGCTATGCCAGGGAAAAATACCTGATGAAACGCGACAATGAAGAGCTTTTCCTGGTACCGGAAAAGCCCGATAATTCAAAGAATTAAGAATTTTTACACAATAAGCCAATCCCGTCCCCGTTTAAATACCGGACATTCGTAATATCTCGGTTACCGACGGACAACAACATCTAATTTCTGGACAAATTAATTGGTTTGCCAATGACAAACTTTACACCTGAAGATTTATTGCTGTATTTGTATAAGGACACAGATACAAAACAAACAAAGGCCATTGAAACAGCTCTTGAAAAAGACTGGACTTTGCGGGAAAAAATGAGTGTACTCAAAGCTTCCATGCAACGTCTCGATAAACTCACTGAATCTCCCCGCACAGCTGTGGTACTGAATGTACTCAACTATGCCCGCGAACAGGCAGCCCAGGAAGTACAATAATTTCGAAGCTGTTTTTAAAATTTTTAAGCATTCCTGAAAGGGAGTGCTTTTTTTTATGCTAAGAGGTCAAAGGAGAAAAGAGAGAAAAGAGTAAAGCGGGAAGAGAACGAAGGGATGAAAATTATTAATTATTGATTATTAATTATTTTCTTAAAGCAGAAAAAACCTCAACACATAAGAGAAAATTCCAAACTGCCTGCTGCCCACTGCC
>JAKQJH010000286.1 GCA_029561255.1 Bacteroidota bacterium
CATTACCGGGAAGCGATTCCTGAACTGATCCGGGAGCTGAAAAAAGAGTATAAGCTATCTGTTTTATCCGGTGATAATATGGCTGAACAGGAAAACCTGCAAAAGCTGATGGGCTCCAATGCCACCCTGCTTTTTCACCAGAAACCAGAGGACAAGTTGAATTATATCCGGTTTTTGCAGGAAAAAGGGGAGAAAGTAATGATGATCGGGGATGGCCTCAATGACGCCGGAGCCTTGAAACAGAGTGATATAGGAATAGCCGTAGCTGAACAAACCAACAATTTCACCCCTTCCAGTGATGCCATTATCGAAGCGAAGAAACTGTCCGGGCTTACCCGGTTTATCCGGCTCTGCCGGGCCAACCGGAATATTGTGGTGGCCAGTTTTGTCCTGTCGATAGTCTATAATGTAATCGGACTCTTCTTTGCGGTACAAGGCACATTATCGCCGTTGATTGCGGCTATATTAATGCCCAGCAGTTCCCTGAGTATCCTGTTACTGACTTTTGGCAGTAGTAGCTTGATTGCCAAACGATTGAAACTGTAAATACGACACAAACTCCTGAATCAATGGGTTTGACTGATTAAAATCAGTCTGCCTGTTGATAGTGGTTAACCATTACACTGTCGTGACAAAATATTTTTACCCCTAATTGAACTAAACATGAGTGTAATTATCATCTTAATGATTGCCAGTATTTCTGTTGCAGCCATCTTTCTGGTTGCTTTTCTATGGGGCGTAAAGTCCGGCCAGTTTGAAGATGATTTCTCTCCCTCCTCCCGCATTCTGTTTGAGGACAAACCTGCATCCACCAAAACCGTATAAATCAACAAACAACAACCCAGTTTTATGCAAGTAGAAAAATTCTATTATGACAACAAGATTGTGAAGGCATTCGGAATTGCCACGATCGTGTTTGGTATCGTAGGCATGCTGGCGGGATTATGGGCTGCTATCCAGATTTACTATCCGGCGATCAGTCTGAATATTGCTCCCACCACATTTGGCCGTCTCCGTCCTTTGCACACCAATGCCATCATTTTTGCATTTGTCGGAAACTCCATTTTTACAGGGGTCTACTATTCCCTTCAGCGGCTTTGTAAAGCCCGGATGTTCAGTGATAAATTATCCTGGATCCATTTCTGGGGCTGGCAGGCCATTATTGCAGCTGCAGCTATTACTTTATTGATGGGTATTACTACCAGTAAGGAATATGCAGAGCTCGAATGGCCGATCGACATTGCGATTACACTTGTATGGGTGATTTTCGGTATCAACATGTTTGGTACGATCCTGAAAAGAAGGGAACGTCATCTTTATGTGGCCATCTGGTTTTATATAGCTACCTGGGTTACCGTAGCCATGCTGCATATTGTAAACTCCATTGCTATTCCGGTTTCTCTTACCAAAAGCTACAGTTGGTATGCCGGTGTGCAGGATGCCTTGGTACAATGGTGGTATGGACATAATGCGGTGGCTTTCTTCCTGACTACTCCTATTCTGGGTCTGATGTATTATTTTCTGCCCAAAGCGGCTAATCGACCCGTTTATTCTTATCGTCTTTCCATCATTCACTTCTGGGCGCTGATTTTTATTTATATCTGGGCCGGTCCTCACCACCTGTTATATACCTCACTACCAGACTGGGCTCAATCCCTGGGTACGGTATTCTCCATCATGCTGATTGCGCCGAGCTGGGGAGGTATGCTGAATGGTTTGTTCACCCTACGTGGTGCCTGGGATAAGGTAAGGGAAGAACCAGTATTGAAATTTATGGTAGTGGCCATTACCTGTTATGGTATGAGTACCCTGGAAGGCCCGCTGCTGAGTCTGAAAAATATCAATGCGATCTCGCACTTCACCGACTGGACTATTGCCCACGTGCATATTGGCGGTCTTGGATGGAATGGTTTTATGGCCTTTGCCATGATCTATTATCTGGTTCCGAAAATGTGGAATACAGAACTCTACTCCAAAAAACTGGCCACCAACCACTTCTGGCTGGGAACCATCGGTATAATTTTATATGCAGTACCCATGTACTGGGCCGGTTTTGAACAGGCATCTATGTGGAAACAGTTTACACCGGAAGGTCAGCTTAAGTTTCAGTTTCTTGAAACGGTGACCAACCTGATACCCATGTATGTAGCCCGTAGTGTAGGAGGTCTTTTATACCTTATTGGTGTCCATATGCTTGTCTATAATATTTATAAAACGATGGCAAAAGGCCGGTTTATAGCTGAAGAAGCTGCGGAAGCCCCTGCCCTTGTTAAAGAAAAACCACATAAGGAATACTGGCACCGTATCCTGGAACGCAAGCCTGTTACCATGCTGGTATTGAGCCTGATTGTAGTATCAATTGGAGGTCTTGTACAAATGATACCCACTTTCCTGGTAAAATCCAATGTACCAACTATTGCCAGCGTTAAACCTTATACGCCGCTGGAGTTACAGGGACGTGATATCTATATCCGGGAAGGTTGTTATACCTGTCACTCGCAAATGATCCGTCCGTTCAGAGATGAAGTAGCCCGTTATGGGGAATACTCCAAAGCCGGTGAGTTTGTCTATGACCACCCGTTCCAATGGGGCAGCAAGCGTACTGGTCCGGATCTGGCCCGTATCGGCGGTAAATATCCTGACAGCTGGCACTATAATCACATGTACGATCCCCGTTCAATGTCTCCTGGATCACTGATGCCACAATACGTATGGTTGCTGGATGATGCGCTGGATACAAGCTCCACACCGGCCAAGATCAGGGCCATGCAGACACTGGGTGTGCCTTATCCAGAAGGATATGACCAGGTAGCTAATCGTGACCTGATGCACCAGGCCGATTCCATTGCAGCTAATCTGAAAAAAGACAAGATTGAAACGGCGCCAAATGCTGAGATTGTTGCATTGATCGCTTATCTGCAACGAATGGGACGTGATATCAAACTGGAGAAAAAACCAATCGCTGAAAATATTAAATAATTCAGAAATGAAATTCATCAACTATCTAGAAAAAGTAAGCGGTGTGGACATTTTCGGTCTCTCTTCCCTGCTGTTATTCTTCCTGTTTTTTACCCTCATGCTGACCTGGGTATTTAAAACCAAGAAGAAAAGCTATGATGAGATCAGCCGGATTCCTTTAGACAATAATTAATCAACTAACCTGTAATGCTGTTTTATATGCGTACAACCACAAAATACATGCTGGGCTTACTGACAGCCCTCACCATTACCGCGGTACAGCCGGTATGGGCCGCCGGACCACCGGCACCATCCATATTCAATAACCCGCTGACGCTGACCTTTATTATCCTGATGGTCCTACTGCTGGTGATCATTGGCATTCTGGCCAATATCCTCATCGGAGCGGCAGATGTAAAATTGAAAAAGAAGAAAAAAGCGGCTAACCCGGCTACTTTAGCTTCTGTCATCACCGGATTGCTGTTACTGGCCGCTCCTGCTCTTTTTGCGCAGGATGCAACCGGCGACACTGCAAATGCGGTCACTACTGGTGCAAAGACCATCGCGGGCATGCCCTCCTCTACCTTCTATATACTTGCAACGGTAATGTTTCTAGAACTGTTTATCATTCTGGCTCTCCTGATCAATATTAAGTTCCTCCTGAAAGCAGAGAAAGATAAGATCACATCAGAAACAGAAACTGAGGAAGAAAAAGCAAACAAACTGACCTGGTGGGATAAATTCAATGCCCTTCGCCCCGTTACTGAAGAATCTTCCCTTGATCTGGGCCACGATTATGACGGTATCCGCGAACTGAATAACCGGTTACCCGGCTGGTGGCTATATGGCTTTTATGGATGTATCTTATTTGCCGGCGTATATTTATATCGTTTCCATGTTTCCCATACTGCTCCTTCCAGCATTCAGGAATATGAACAATCTGTTGTCCGGGCCGAGTCTCAATTAAAAGAATTCATAAAAAAGCAAGGAGATGCGGTTGATGAAACTAATGTCAAATTATTGACTGGTGCTGAGGATCTGGCAGCGGGAAAAGCATTATTTGTCAAGTCTTGCGCCGCCTGCCATCTGGAATCCGGCGCCGGCATTGTTGGTCCAAACCTGACAGATGATTACTGGTTACATGGAAATGACATCAAGTCAATGTTTAAAGTTGTACGATATGGCATAAACGCCATGCCTGCATGGCAGACACAAATGAGCAACAAACAAATTGCCCAGGTATCAAGCTATATTAAAACTTTACACGGAACCAATCCTCCTAATCCAAAAGC
>JAKQJH010000224.1 GCA_029561255.1 Bacteroidota bacterium
TGCAACCCCCTGGCAAAACATTGACCAGTTCTGACCCTAATACAAATTGAGTATTTCCCCGGAAGGAACAGTCCGCTAACCTTGTACAGGTTTTACAACCTCCCGGCTGATTCTTTCATTAACCAAAAAAAATTTTTTTTATGAGCCATTCAGTAGAACGTTATGTTATTAAACACCTCTCCGGCAGCAAAATCAACCAGGTGGAGGAATTTGATTTTCACAAAAAAGAACTCCATATCGGCCGTGCCGCCAGCAGCGACATCCAGTTTGATCCTGAACGGGAAGTGGTGGTAAGCCGTGAACACGGCCTTATCGTCAAATCCGGCAACGATCCGCTCCGGTTTTCTATAACAGACAACAATAGCCGAAACGGAATTTTTGTCAATAAAAACAGGGTGAAAGGAACAGTGGATATTCAACCAGGTGATGAAATACAACTGGGTAATAACGGACCGGTATTCACCTTCGATATTTATCCCCGTCCCCAGGATATGATGGCGGCCACCCGCCTGGTAGAAATTCCTACCAGTATTAAGGCTACCAGCATCTCCACCATCACCGAGCCTCCGGTGGTGCTCACCGCTGAACCGGTGAAGACCGGACTGGGCAAGCAAACCGTGGAACGCATGCTGGTGGCGGAAAGAAAAAAATCCTACAGCACGATGGTCTTTATCATTGGCGGCCTGGTGCTCGCCCTGGGCGGACTGGGCTTTGCCTTCCGCGACAAGCTGTTCAAAAAAAGTACAACGGTCATCAACAATATTGTTGCTGATTCTGCCAACAAAAACAAGATGAGCCCCGAAGTCATCTCAAGTCAGAATGATAACAAAGTGGTACAAATCGAATTTGGCTGGCAATTAAAAGATACCCGTACCGGTGAAGAACTCTGGCATGAGTTTGTGCCGGTAAAAGCCCAAAATGGCGCCACACAGTATATGGCGCTGTATATCCGGAACAATCAGGGTGTCATAGAACCATACATTAATGTCAGAAGAAATACCGGCGAAGGTATTCCGGTTGGTATGACCGGTGCCAGCGGATCCGGGTTTGTTGTATCGGAAGACGGCTATATTCTGACGAACCGGCACGTTGGCGCCGGCTGGCATACGCGCTGGCAGTTTGAACAATTTGCATTTCCGGGTCTGCTCGTAAGTGTAAATGAATCCGGAAAATTAGCCGTCGATTATAATTCCAGGGTGATGCAAAACGACGTATTTGGCTGGGTACCGGGTAATGCCACCATGGTAGGCGGTCAGCCGGTGATGCCCGGTGTGATCCAGGGAGAAAATACCTACCTGAATGTGGTGTTCTCCGGAACCTCTGAACGCCGGATGGCCAGACTGGCTCAACCCTCGGATGAACATGATGTGGCCCTGATCAAAGTGGATATTCCCACGCCTTTACAGAAAGTAAAAATGAAAGATGCGGAAGGAACCGTTCAGCCCGGACAATCGGTCACGGTAATGGGATATCCGGGAATTGCACCCACACAGGTCAGTGTCCGGAACTCAAAAGATCCGTTTAACCCCGGTATGAAAGAAGCCACGGTGCCCACTCCTACTGTCACACCCGGAAACATCGGACGTATCATTCCTGCCACTTCGATGAAAGATATGCGGTACAGCGGATTTGGTGATTCTTACCAGTTAACCATAAATGCAACCGGATCCGGTAACAGCGGCGGACCGCTCTTCGATGGAGAAGGAAATGTGATAGGCATCTATTATGCCGGGGCCACCGATGCACAAGGCACACGGATCACTTTTGCCATTCCGATTAAATACGGTCTTCAGCTGATGGGGATCCGGAAATCATAATCACTCAACTTATCCTGTGTGATCAGCCGTTTCTGCAATGACTGACCGGCTGCTCACACAGGTACTTTCAACAACCAAATATGTTCATCCCCGCACATACCGAAATTGCTGGTTACCAGCTCGGAGATAAAATCGGTACCGGGGGGATGGGCGAAGTATACAGTGCCTGGCATCCGGTGCTCCGCCGTAAGGCAGCGGTGAAAATTTTACACAAAATTGAACACACGGAACGTTTCCGCCAGGAAGCTTATATCCAGTCGTCCGTTGATCATCCGCATATTGCCCGGCTCTTTGAATTTACCTATACAGGCAAAACCCCATGCATCATCATGGAGTATGTGGAAGGTGAACCACTGGACAGCTATCTCAGCCGGCAGGGCAAACTGGAAAGCCAGGAACTGATACAACTCCTGACACAGATCAGCAAAGCCCTCGCTTATCTCCATGAACGGGAAATATTCCACCGGGATATTAAACCATCCAATTTTAAGCGGCTGCCGGATGGATCGGTTAAGATGCTGGACTTCGGCATTGCCAAACACAAATATTCTCCCCGGCTGACGCAACAGGGATTTGTGGTAGGGACTACTGAATACATGGCACCCGAACAATTTGAGCAGCAGGCCGACCTGCGTTCAGATATCTGGAGCCTGGGAGTGATGACCTATGAACTGGCAACGGGCTACCTGCCCTTTGAAGCCACTAACCCCGTTACACTCCGGGCCCGTATCAGTAAGGGAAGTTTTAGTAACCCCCGGTTATTTGTACCTGAACTTTCTGAGTTGCTCCGGCAGGTGATTGAACAATGCCTGCGGATTAACCCGGCACAACGGCCAACGGCTGTACAACTGCAGGCTTTGCTGACCGGAAAAGAACTTTCAAAAAACAAAGAGCAAAAAAAATGGCCCGTAAAAAGCCCGGTCCTGATTTCTGTCATTTCCGGCCTGGCAATCATACTGTTGGTATGGCTCCTGAATACACCTGACGTGCCCAAACAACCCGATCCACCGGTGAAACCGGTTAGCGGATCGGAAATAAAACCGGCGGAACGCAGCATCACCATCAATGTGCCCGGGGTGGAGCATGCCGAATTGGTTTTCCCCGACGGAAGCCGGCAAACTGCGCCCTTTTCCATTACAGGGAAAGACGGGGAACTGGTCCGGTTCCGGATTGAAGCAGCAGGCTACCGGGAAAAAGAAGTGTCCTTCGACCTGCGCATGGGCGCTTATACCTATGAATTTGTACTGGATAAAATAAACAACGAATAATGTTCTGGAAAAAACTTTTTACCAAAAACAAACAGTCACCTCTAACCGAAAAAATGCCGGCTACCGGGGATACCCCCAACTTGCAGGTGGTCGTCCGGAGTGATCTCGGAAACATCCGTACCAACAACGAGGATACGGGCTTGTTTTACCGGATTGCGGATGAAAAAGTGATCCGCGAAAAAGGTTGTCTGCTGATGGTAGCTGATGGGATGGGCGGCCACCAGGCGGGGGAAGTCGCCAGCCGGATGGCTTCTGAAATTATCATCCGTGAATATTTCAGCCCGCAAAAAAATGGGGGCATTGAAAAAAATCTGCGCCGGGCATTTATCGTTGCCAATACCAGTATTCACCAGGCTGCTGCCAGCAATAAAGAACAACAAGGCATGGGTACCACCTGTACCGCCCTCGTGGTGACAGACCCGGTGATTCATTTTGCTCATGTCGGAGACAGCCGGGCCTACCTGCTGAAAAAAGGAGGTCTCAGCCGCATTACCGAAGATCATACCTATGTACAGGAATTGGTCCGTAGCGGGGAAATCACCGCCGCAGAAGCCGATACACATCCCCAACGCAATATCCTGACCAATGCGATGGGCACGAAAGCAGACATGAAAGTCGATGCGGGCCGTTACGCATTATTGTTTGAAACAGGTGACCGGCTGATGCTTTGTTCAGACGGTCTCTATGACTACCTCAACGATGATGAAATTGCCGCCTTCCTCGGGGGACATGATCTTACTGAAGCAGCCGAGCAAATGATTGTCACTGCAAAAAAAAGAGGAGGACATGATAATATTACCGTGGTACTGGCCCAAAAAAAATCAGGAAAGGAAGAAGTCCCTGCCCGCGAAACACGCGACTTTGACCTGCCCGTTACCAAAGAACTTGATTTACCATGATCGGACAATCTATACAGAATTACCAGGTAACCGCCCACCTGGGGGAAGGAGGAATGGGCACCGTGTACAAAGCCACCGATACCGTATTGGGACGGGAAGTGGCCTTGAAAATGCTCCACACCCCGCTGATCAACCAGGCGCAGTTCCTGGAACGGTTCAGAAAGGAAGCCCGCATCCTGGCCCAGCTCCTGCATCCGAATATAGCCGTGATCTACAATTTTATCGAGCAGAACAACAGCCATTACATGGTGATGGAATATGTGGAAGGGAAAAACCTGGACAGCCTCCTGCGTCAACAGCGAGTTCTTTCCTACCAGGTGGTGGTGCCCGTTTTTATCCAGGCCCTTGAAGGATTACATCATGCCCATAAAAAAGGAATCTTTCACCGCGATATCAAACCTTCCAACCTGATCCTTACACCCGATGGTACGGTGAAACTGATGGACTTTGGCATTGCAAAAATGGCAGGCGAACAACGCATGACCCAGGTTAACCGGGTAGTTGGCACAGTGGAATTCATGGCTCCTGAACTCATCCAGGGAAAAGATCCTTCCGTGGCTTCCGATATCTATGCCACGGCAGTAACCATGTATGAACTGCTGACCGGTAAACTCCCATTTGAAAGCACCACCGATTTCAACCTGATGCAGGAGATCATGCAGAAGAAGCCGCCGGCTCCCGACAAACTAAATACCGCAATTCCTAAGCAACTCAGTTCGATTCTGATGAAAGCCATGGAAAAAAAACCGGAGAACCGGTTTGCCGATGCACGCGCTTTACAGCTAGCCCTGCTCAGCAGCTTCCCGGAATTGAAAGAGTTCAGCCTGGACCGTGTCAGTGATACAGTACCGGCCACCCAATTCATCAGTACAAATAAGGCACAACCACTGGCGACACAGGTGGAGATGAACAGGACAGGTGATCAGACCATTCCTGCTGCATTCACTTCGCGGATAAAGGACTGGTACAGCCGGACGAATAAAAAACATTTGGCAATCGCTCTTGTACTGGCACTGATGCTGGTGAGTATGGCCGTCATTTTACTAACCGGAAATGAATCACCGGCTGCTGTTACCGATCAGCCATCCGGACCAGCACCCACAACCAACAGCACGCAACTGGTAACAGAAAACAGAAACAGCCAAACAGATCAATTAATTCCGGTGAATCCAGGTCCGCCTGCAGATAACAATACCCCCGTAACCCCACCGTCAGATAAAGTCGAACCGATTAATCCGGCGGGAAATGATAAGGAAAAAAAGAAGGAAACGCCCAAACCAAAAGATACAGAGCAAGGTAAAGTAAAGACCCCTGTAACACCCAAAGAAGAAAAACCGGCCCCACCCCCGGAAGTAACTACGCCTAAAGAAATTCTTAAACCCATTATACCCTCACCGGAAGAAACATCGAAAAGGGCACCCCGGACTGTTTCGCTGATGACAAAAACAGAAGTAAGCCTTTACCTGCAACAATCCATCAATGCGTCCACCGCCTTTGAAGGACAGGGATTGAGCTTTACCGTCACCCGGCCGGTTTATTACAATGGCGAAATGATAATTGAAAAAGGCGCCACCGCTACCGGACGGATCACCAAAGCGGGAAACAAGAAACTGGGACTGGTCATCAGCACCGTGACCGCCGCCAATGGCCAGCGGATCCCGTTGCAGGAAACGGAACTCAGTGGAAGAATTGAAGAGATTTTATCGAGCCGTAATTATTCCGCTTTCCTGAAAAAAGGAATCACCATAACATTATAACACACAAATCAACTACAATGAAAAAAATCACATGCATGCTGTTCCTGCTGGTCTCACTCGCTGCTGATGCCCAGATCAAACAACGCTCCACCACGAAAGGGTTTTCTGCCGCGGTTCAGGTACATACACTGGGCTGGACTTCTGAATATTTTAAATACCTGGATGAAGGGGCCCCGAACGGTTTCGGCGGAGGCATCCGGCTGGGATACGGAATTAACGAAATGATCGAGCCCTATTTTGCCTATGACTTTACCAAAATAAACTTAGGAGATATTGATGCACAGTCCTATAAAATGAATCATATTGACCTGGGAGTACGCCTGAATTTTGTAGGGAATGTGCATCCTGTACGTCCTTTTGTGGAAGCAGGGTATACCTATCTCAAAGGCACAATCAAACAGGTAATCGCCGGATCCTCTTATGTAGATGCGGAATTCTATGGCGGTAAACCTCACCTGGGAGGCGGCGTCAGCTTTTTCCCTTCCATACCCATTAATCTTTTTGCCAAAGGTATTTTTACAGTCGGGAAAAAATCAAACCTGAAGCAGGATGGTATTGTTGATACCGACAAACCCGATGTAACCACTTTTCGTATCACAGTGGGTATTGGATTTAATATCCAGGAACTCATGAATAAATAATTGCAAACCGGTCTGGAATGAGGAGGGTGCATTGACCTTTCTCATTCCGCTTCCGGTCATCCGGCTTTTACAGCCTTCAGTGAATAGACCATCGGCAGTTTACCTTCCATGCCCTTTATCTCCCATTTACCCGTCGTTGTTTCCGTCATATTACGGAAACAGCTATATGGTGAAAACATATGCTCATTAAACAGCTCCAGTTTCAGACCGGCCCTGATCAGCGCATTCAGCACTTCACTGATACTGTGATTCCAGCTGTACTCCTTGCCTTTAATATCCGCATTGCGGTCCGTATAGGTTCCCTGGTTTTCGGTGATGATCACTTCCCGGTTTTCATACGAATACTGAATCCGGGTGAAATCATCATCAAACATCCACAGAACAGGATGAAACTCGGCCATATAAAATTGTCCCCCGGGTTTGAGGTATCGGGCAATCAGACCGGCCCATTTATCCAGGTCAGGTAACCAGCCAATGGTTCCATAGCTGGTAAATACCCGGTCAAAGGTTTCATCCAGGTGCGCTTCCAGATCATATACATTACAACAGATAAAACGGGCCCGGGTTCCGATCTCATCGCTCAGCTGCTTTGCCTGCCGGATCGCTTCATCCGATAAATCCACCCCGGTGACCTCAGCGCCCATCCGGGCCAGGTCCAGGGTATCCATTCCGAAATGACATTGCAGGTGCAGGAGGGTTTTCCCTTTCAGATCCTCCAGCTCACCCAATTCAATCGGGGTAAGCACCCGTTCTCCTTTTAAAAAACCTTCGCGGTTATAAAAAGATGAATCGCGGTGCGCCATGGTCCGTTGATTCCAGAGTTGACGGTTGGCTTCGAAATAGTCATTATACACTTCCATAATCGTTCACCAGGTTTTTTTGATACTAAAATAGCATCCGGTCCGTGACCTGAATCACTAAAGATAAATTTTATTCCTTAACGGGTATCCCCCAACCGAAAAAACAGTTCATTAACGCCGGTTATGCGTGATATATGTCACGGCAGTAACGGGCCCGCGCGGATAGTTTTGCCCAAAATTAATCGCGCATGAAGTATACACGGAGACAACAACTGAACCGGATGGCCGGGCTGATCACAGGTTTATTCCTGTTTGCAACTGCAGCCCTCGCCCAGCAACCGGTTGTTTTTTTAACCCTGAAAGAGGCGACTGACAGTACCCTGGCGAATAATCGGGACCTGGGCCTGTCCAGACTGGATGAAAAAATTGCGAAGGCAAAGACAAAAGAAATGGATGCCATCTACCTTCCGCAGGCAGACTTTTCTTTCACCGCATTAAGTTCCAATAATCCGCTGAATGCCTTTGGTTTCAAACTACAGCAACAGGCGGTACAGCAAAAGGATTTCAATCCGGACCTGCTGAATAAACCCGGTGCCTCCGGTGATTACAGTGGCCGGCTGCAGGTGAAACAACCCCTGTTGAATATGGATCTCGTGTACATGCGCAAAGCCGTAGCCGCCCAGGAAGGTATTTACCAGATGAAGACCCAACGTACAACTGAGTACCTCGCCTATGAAGTGAAAAAAGGGTACCTGCAACTACAGCTTTTATATGAAGCGGAAAAAGTATTAAAGGAAGCCTTACGCAGTGCGAATGCCATGTACAACTTTACCGATAACCGGGTAAAAGAAGGGCTGATGCAGAAATCAGATGCCCTGAACGTAAAAGTATGGATCCACACCGTGGAAACTAATCTCGCCGAAACAACCAGCAATATCGGAAATGCCTCTGATTACCTGAGCCTCCTGATGGGACGCCCTTATGGAACGGTCTATACCGCCGAACCGGTACAAACTGAAAATACCGACCTGAGCGGTGCCAGTGTGCCGGCAAACAGGGCAGATTTTGCCGCCATGAAAAAAGCAATGGAAGCCAGCAGCCTGATGATAAAATCAGCGGAGAAAAGTTACCTGCCCCGCATCAACGCCTTTGCCTCCTACCAGGTGAATGATTACCGGCTGACCGGTTTTGGTGCCGGTTCTTATCTCGCCGGACTGCAATTATCCTGGGATATTTTTAAAGGGAACAGTACAAAGAATAAAATCATTACCCAGCAGACCGAACTTAGTAAACTGTCCGGTCAATTGGAAAACCAGCAGGTGCAAAGCCAGCTCGAATTGAACAAAACCCTTCGTCAGCTCGAAGATGCCCGGTTCAAAATAAGGCAGCAAACCGCCGCTATTGATAATGCCACTGAAGCATTACGCATTCTGCAGGACCGCTATGAACAAGGACTGGTCAACAGTACCGATGTCCTGCAGGCTCAGACACAACTTTCTCAACAGCAACTCGGCAAGGCACAAGCGGTATTTAGTTATAATAGTACTGCCGCCTATATCAGTTTCTTAACCTCCACACAAAAAAATTAAACGCATAAATATGTCTTACAATAAGTTTATACCAGGTGTACTCCTCCTCAGCGGGATCCTCCTCATCAGTTCCTGCAAAGGGAAAAAAGAAACACCCGTCTCCAAAGACGCTGCCCCTGTAACCGTTTACACGGCTACTCCCGGTGGCACCGTGGAAGGTGGAATCGCGGTCAGCGGAAAAGTGGAAGCACTGCAAACCGCCCAGCTCAGTACCAAACTGATGGGAACGATCACCCGCATCTTTGTAAAAACCGGTGACCGGGTGCGCCGGGGTCAAACCCTCGCTACGATCAGCAGTCAGGATATCACGGCCAAAAGAGCCCAGACCAGTGCCGCTATCCTGGAAGCTGAAGCCAATGTAAAAAATGCACAAAAAGACTTTGAACGTTTTACCAATCTGTATAACAAGCAAAGTGCTTCAGCCAAGGAACTCGACAATGTAACCCTGCAGTACAACGCCGCGAAAGCCCGCCTGGAAGCGGCCAGCCAGATGAAGAATGAAGTCAATGCCATCGCCTCCTACTCTACGATCACAGCTCCTTTTGACGGGGTGGTGACGCAGCGGATGGCTGATGAAGGCAATATGGCTAACCCGGGTATGCCCCTGCTGGTAGTGGAACAAAACACGCAGCTGCAAATCAGTGCTACCGTGAGTGAAGACCAGGTAGGACTTTTGAAAAAAGGAAGTAAAGCGCAGGTTGAAATCAAAGCAGCTGGTAAAAGCATCGAGTGTGTGGTGAATGAAATCAGTCCATCTTCACAAATGACCGGCGGACAATTTGAAATCAAGCTCAGCATTCCTGAATCCCAGAAAAAAGATCTGTATGCGGGGATGTATGTCAATGTATTTATTCCGGTAAGTGGTGCTGCAGTAAGCAGCCAGCCTTCCGGTATAGTACTGGTACCCACATCCAGCCTGGTGCAGAATGACCAGCTCACCAGTATCTATACCATCAGCAGTAATAATACCGCCCTGCTTCGTTGGGTCAGAACCGGCAAGGTCTATGGCGATCAGACGGAAATACTCTCCGGTCTCGCGGCTACCGAAACCTATATAACAAAAGCGGAAGGAAAGCTCTACAATGGTGTACCTGTAACCGTAAAAAAATAATCAACCCGTAAACGAATTATATGCAAGAAGGAATTTCAGGTAAAATTGCGCGGTCGTTCATTACTTCCAAACTGACGATCCTGCTGATGGTGGCTTTTCTGCTGATCGGCGGATACAGCACCCTGCTGATCCCCCGGGAAGAAGAGCCGCAGATCGAAGTACCGATGGCCGATATCTTTATCGGTTTCCCCGGTGCTTCACCCAAAGAAGTGGAGACCAAGATCAGTGCCCCGATGGAAAAAATGATTTCCAATATCAAGGGGGTGGAATATGTGTATTCCACTTCCATGAAAGGACAGGCCATGATCATTGTCCAGTTCTATGTTGGCGAAGATGTGGAACGGTCCCTGGTGAAACTCTATAATGAGATCATCAAGAATATGGACAAGATGCCCCAGGGCGTAACCCTGCCCATGGTTAAAACCCGGGCCATTGATGATGTACCGGCCCTGGGTGTTACCCTGTGGAGTGAAAAATATGATGACTATGCGCTCCGCCAGATCGGGGAAGCACTCACGAATGAAATTAAAAAAGTAAAAGACGTATCGGATGTACGGATCATCGGTGGCCGCAGCCGCCAGGTGAATGTAGTGCTGGACAAAAACAAGATGGCGGAGAACCGGGTGGATTTCCTGAGTATCAGCCAGCATATCCAGGGCAGCAATGCCCAGACCACTGCGGGTTATCTTTTACAGAAGGACACTGCCTTTTCAGTGGAAACAGGAAATTTTCTGGCCACAGCGGAAGATGTGGAGAACCTGGTAGTCGGTGTCAATCAGCAACAACCTGTCTTCTTAAAACAGGTGGCGAAAGTGAGTGACGGACCGGAAACTGCTTCGCAATATGTATTATTTGGTTATGGCCAGGAAGATACTACGCGTATTGCCCATCCTTCTGCCTACCCTGCGGTTACGCTTTCTATTGCCAAACGGAAAGGCGCGGATGCCATGCGGTTATCTGAGCAGATCCTGTCGAAAGTAGATCATGCAAAGAAACAATTGATCCCTGCTGAAGTTAAGACCAGCATCACCCGTAATTATGGTGAAACCGCTTCGCATAAAGTAAGTGAATTGTTGTTCCACCTGTTTATCTCCATTGTAGTGGTGACTTTGTTTGTGATGCTCGCGATGGGCTGGCGCGGCGGACTGGTGGTATTCCTTTCTGTGCCGGTCACTTTTGCACTCACTTTACTGGCATATTATTTCCTTGGATATACACTGAACCGGATCACTTTGTTTGCCCTGGTATTTATCACTGGTATTGTGGTGGATGATTCCATTATCATTGCCGAGAATATGCACCGGCACTTCAAGATGAAACGGCTTCCGCCGATGCAGGCCGCCATCTATGCCATCAATGAAGTGGGTAACCCGACCATCCTCGCCACTTTCACCGTAATTGCAGCGGTATTACCCATGGCCTTTGTATCCGGACTGATGGGTCCTTATATGAGTCCCATGCCGATCGGTGCATCCATCGCCATGATGCTCTCACTGATTGTGGCCCTGACCCTGACTCCTTATCTCGGGTATATTTTCCTGCGCGAGAAAGAGAAAAAAGGGGGTAAACATGAAGAGAGCAAACCACACCGGCTGGAAGACAGCGGAATTTATAAAATCTATTATGCCTTTATTCAGCCTTTACTGAATCACCGCTGGAAACGGTATACGTTTATATTCAGTACCGTTGCTATCCTGATTATTTCCCTGGCGCTGTTCTTTACCAAAACAGTAGCCGTGAAAATGCTGCCCTTTGACAACAAGAATGAATTCCAGGTGGTCATTGATATGCCCGAAGGATCAACGTTGGAAAAAACGGCCGCTGTTACCAAAGACATTGCAGATTTTGTCGCCAAACAACCCCTGGTAAAAGATTACCAGTTGTATATCGGTACCTCCGCCCCGATCAGTTTCAACGGACTGGTGCGTCACTACGATCTGCGCCGCGGGGATAATATGGCGGATATACAGGTCAACCTGATCAGCAAGGAAGACCGTAAAAAACAAAGTCATGATATAGCTAAGGATATGCGTCCGGGTATCCAGGCCATTGCTGCAAAATACCAGGCCAATGCAAAAATTGTGGAAGTACCCCCGGGTCCTCCCGTATTATCCACCATTGTGGCGGAAGTATACGGACCGGATTACAATGAGCAGATTAAACTGGCTGACCAGGTCAAAGGCCTGCTGAATAAAACCGATGATGTGGTGGATGTGGACTGGATGGTGGAAGACGACCAGCCGGAGTATGATTTTATCATCGATAAGGAAAAAGCCATGCGGCAGGGCGTAGCGCCCGCACAGATCGTTGCTACATTACGGGCAGCTTTATCCGGACAAGTAACGGGTAATCTCAATAAGCCGTCATCGTATAACCCGGTGAATATTGTACTGAAACTGAATGATGCGGATAAGACTTCTGTGGATGACCTGAAGAGCCTGAAAGTGATCAGTCAGTCAGGTATGGCCATACCCGTTGGTGATATGGTAACCATCAAACCGGTGATCAAGGAAAAAAGTATTTTCCGGAAAAACCAGAAACGTGTAGTGTACGTGCTGGCAGATATGGCCGGCAAACTGGAGAGTCCCTCCTATGCGATGATGAAAATTTCGGACAGTCTCCAGAAACTGAAAATGCCGGAAGGATATGAACTGAAGGAAGAATATACCCAACAGCCGGAATTCGAAGACAACTATTCGGTGAAATGGGACGGAGAATGGCAGATCACGTTTGAAGTGTTCCGTGATCTTGGTATTGCTTTCGTAGTGGTGATCCTGATTATCTATATGCTGATCGTGGGTTGGTTCCAGAACTTCAGTGTGCCATTGGTGATGCTGGCAGCGATCCCGCTTTCTCTCGTGGGGATTGTGCTGGGTCACTGGATGATGGGAGCCTTCTTTACCGCCACTTCCATGATCGGTTTCATTGCGCTGGCCGGAGTAATGGTGCGAAACTCTGTATTGCTGATTGACTTTATCGATATCCGGCTGAATGAAGGTATTCCGCTGAAACAGGCGATAATCGAAGCGGGTGCGGTGCGTACCACGCCAATCCTGCTGACAGCAGGTGCGGTGGTACTGGGTGCAGTAATCATCCTGTTTGACCCGATCTTCCAGGGACTGGCTATTTCACTGATGGGCGGAACCGTAACATCAACTTTCCTGACCCTGTTGGTGGTGCCCTTGCTCTACTATAAAATGCTGAAGAAAAAACATACAAAAAATAAAACCCTGTAACATGAAACTCTTATTTGTAACCTGTCTGAGTGATTTCAAGACAGATGTAATGAAAATCTTTCATGAAGCAAAGGTGAAAGTGTTCAGTGTAACGGAGACCACCGGGGTGAAGGACGAACACGATGCCGATCTGCTGGATGACTGGTTTGGCAATAAGGACGGCGAATATGATTCCCTGATCCTGTTCAGTTTTACCCCCGAAGCTACCGCGGCCGATGCCATGATGCGGATCCGGGAGTATAATAAAGTACAAGGAAATAAATTTCCCATCCGGGCCTTTATCATGCCGGTGGAGGAAGCGAGTTATTAATATAGCAGGGTCTCGCGAAGCGGACCCTGCTATCACACCCGTCCTGCGTCCCCTTCGGGAGACACCGGAATAAAAGTACCAGCGTCCCCTTCGGGAGACACTGGTACATAAACAACACAAAAAAATGAGAGAAAGAATTATCCGTGCCGTTGCCGGCACCTTGGTATTAGTCAGTATTACATTGGCTGCGACCGTTCATATCAACTGGTTGTTCCTGGCCGGTTTTGTAGGACTGAACCTGTTGCAGTCGTCGCTGACGAAATTCTGTCCGCTGGAGATGATATTGAAGAAGGCGGGAGTGAATTGAAGCTGCTAAGTGGCCTTGTCATTCATAAGTGGGAATAAGGCTATTGACTTACAGTTGTATCAAGTACGAGGTACGAAGTAAGAAGTACGAAAGGCATCCCGTAAAACGGGGTAAAATTGGTTACTTAAGATACAACTTACTTAGCAGGGGCTGTTGACTACTAACTACCGACTAGTCTTTCAATCCCGACCGAAGGGAGGGATCTGGCTGTTGACCTGCCTACCGGCAGGCAGGCTACCGACTACTAACTACCGGCTACCGACTAATTTGTCATCCCGATGCGTAGCGAGGGAAAGAGCAATCATCTAAGAAAACTACTTCAATCCCGACGAAGGAGGGATCTCAGTACTAAGAAACCCTGATTTCTTTCCCGATTATTCGCAACAAATACCAGATTCCCCCTGCGTCGGAATCTACATCTTCTTTTACAACCCCAGTCACTACCCCTCGCTTCGCTTCGGGGTGACAAGGGTTCTTAGTTGATTTAGCATCCGGAGAACGGGCTGTTTTGTCATCCCGCTTGTCCTCCGGAGTTTTTAACGCAGGGGGGAAGCGAAGCGAGTAATAAAGCCTTTCCTGATCTTCCTGACTAAAATTCCGGAGAACAGGCTGTTTTGTCATCCCGACGAAGGAGGGATTAAGCCTGTAACATTATCCTCCTTTGGCGATTCCGACGAAGGAGGAATCTGGCTGTTGACCTGTCTACCGGCAGGCAGGCTACTAACTACCGACTAGTTTCTCTTCGCGTCCTTAGCGGGAAAAAACAAAAAAGGCTGCACCGTTAACCGATGCAGCCTTTTTATATAATAGGTTTAAAAAAATTAACCTAAAGCCACCCTTTTGAATTCAGTAACAACCACGTCACCGCTTTCTTTCAGGTAGTCACCTACGGACTTGCTGCTGTCTTTTACGAAAGCCTGCGCAGTGAGGGTTTGTTCTTTAAAGAACACGCCCATTTTACCTTCAGCGATCTTAGCCAGCATTTCTTCGGGTTTACCCGCCATTTTAGGATCCTGTTTCATCAGTTCCATGACGATATCCTTTTCACGGGCGATCACGTCAGCAGGAACGGAAGAAGCATCCACGGCTACAGGGTTCAGGGCAGCAATCTGCATTGCTACGTCTTTACCGGCATCAGCGGCTTCTTTGTTCAGTCCTACCAGTACACCGATGCGGTATGCACCGTGAATGTAAGAAGCAACATAAGGAGCATCCACACGCTGGAATTTAGTCACCCCGATTTTTTCGCCAATAGTGGCCAGTTTCTCGTCAACGAGACCCGCTACAGTCAGCTCACCGATTTTCACGGCCATCAGTTCTTCCAGGTTGTTTACATTGTTGGCGATGGCGGCATCAGCGATGCTTTTACCAAAGGCCACGAAGTCTGCGTTTTTAGAAACGAAGTCTGTTTCACAGCTTACACATACCACAATACCGGTTTTGTGATCGGCGGTAGTTTGTGCAATCACCACACCTTCTTTCGCTTCACGGTCACTTCTTTTAGCGGCCACTTTCTGACCTTGCTTACGCAGCCAGTCAATAGCGGCTTCAAAATCACCATTTGTTTCAGTCAGGGCTTTACGGCAATCCATCATACCGGCTCCGGTTGCCTGGCGGAGCTTATTGATATCCTGTGCACTTATTGTTACGGTGCTCATATAATCAGGTTTTAATAATTAACAATACAATTCTTCCTTATATAAACATTGGCCGGGCTGCAGTTGTACTGTCCGAAGCATCGGACTACTAACTACTATCTGCTAACTCCGAACTGCTGTTTATCTTCTTCCACCACCAGGACCACGTCCACCGGGTGTGCCACTACCAGAACGGCGTCTCTGACCACCAGCTCCGGGACCACCGGCACCGGGACCACCCGCACCACGACCTCTTCCACCACGGCCACCTTCTGCTTCGGCTTCTGCCTGCAGTTTAGCCGCTTTTCTTTCTTTTTCATCATCGGTCATTTCATCCACTTCCTCATCTTTAGCGGCTTGTCTTTCGGCAAGTCCTTCAGCGATGGCAGCAGTGATATAATTTACGATGATCGCGATGGATTTAGTC
>JAKQJH010000246.1 GCA_029561255.1 Bacteroidota bacterium
TCTTCTTAGAAGGTCAATTGGCTAATTGGCACATTGGCATATTTGTATTTGGTTTTCTTAGGAATATAATAGCTTACTGATGCAGTGTGATCACTGGGATATGTGTATCCTCCCTGTTGCGGACGATTACATTATTGATGGCGGTATCCCTGTAACCGTTTTGTCCATCGATTAATAAAGTATAAGAACCGGCATTGAGTCCAACAATTTTAAATTCTCCATTATCATCAAAGGGAATAGCGGTGGCGGTATCGGATCCGATGACAGCTTTCACAATGGCGTCTGCAGCGCGGGGCAGGATTCTTCCTTCGATGCTGCCGGAACGGCTGCGCGTAAAGATCTTGATATGGGATTTCAGGCGATAGCCATTATTGTTACCGGAACCACTGTTGTCCACCTGGATGGAATTTCCTGCATCAAAATCGATCCAGAATAATACCTGTCCGTTGCTGATTTCAAAATTGCTGGCATCCAGGTTGGCAATCACCTCACGATCTTCATCTTTGATGCGGAGCGGGGTTGACTGTCCATCCTTCATCACACTGTTCTGTGTACCGAGTACCAGCTTCACTTTCTTTAAGCGGGCATTGGGAAGTGTACCGTTGCCAAATAAGGTATCCAATCCATTCCGGAAACGGAGGATATTATAGACCCCGGGACGGATAGGAAGTGTAACCCAGCCGCCATTGGGCAAGGTATCATCTTCCAGTTTTACCTGTAAGCCCTGGATGTCAATGAACACACTGTCGAACACCGGTGTCTGATGATCCGTCAGGTAAATGGATACCGGCAGGGGTTTGTTGGGGTCAGTACTGTTACCGGATACTTCTTTCTGGCAGGAATAAAATACCAGGGAAGCACTGAAGAGGGCAATGGCCGTGATTAAAAACTTGCTTTTCATGGTTGTGTTTTTTTGTTGTTTGTTACTGTTTAGAAAATACGGACTGTTTAGCAGGTTATTCATTTAACAGGCACCCCTGCTTACCATAAATAGTCAACACCGGAAGTCCGGATGTAACCTTAAGGGCAAAAAAAAACCTCTCCGCAAGGAAGAGGCTTAGTGCTACTAATAATCAGGTTTATTGATCACTGAGTTTGCGTACATCGTTAAGCAGACCGTTCTTTACTTTAGCAGAATAGGTATGCCCTGAGTCTTGCTGAATTTTTTCAAGTAACATTACGGCGGCGGCAAAATCCTTCTGACGGACTTGGGTCAATGCCAGGTAATACTCAGCCTCGTCATTTAGCACGGTCGTGTTGGCCGTTTTATTCTGTTCGATCACACTGGCAAACCGTTGCCTGGCGAGGGAAAGGTTATTCAGTTCGAGGGCGGCGGCTCCTGCCAGGAACTCATTTTTAATATTCGGTTCTGTGGCAGCATCCCGTAAACGAATCACCTCTTCATATTTTTTTTGACGAAAAGCTTCTTCAATTAAAGAATTGGTAGTGGTACCACGGCTGGTATTAAGTTCATACGCCTGGTAATTGGCACTGAATACTTTTTCCGGAGTAAGACTGAAATACTGATAGGCAAAAAAACCGGCAACCAATAACAGGATACCCGCCGCAATAGCCGAAGTATACCGGATCATTTTACGAACCGGACTTATTTTTTTTATTGGTGCATTCAACTCGGCCATCATCTGACTATGAATAGCCCCCACCTGCTGTTGCAACCCGAAATGACGGATAGCCGCTTTTGTAGCCAGCAGTCTGTCATACTGCTGTAGCAGCAGGGCATTGCCGGCCAGTTGTTGTTCCACGGTTATCCGTTCTTCCGGAGAAAGGTCTCCGTCGAGCAGGCGAACCAGTTTTTCATCCATTTCAGGTGTAGAATTATCCATGTATCAGGTTTTTTAAGGTTTCTCGTAAAGCCGGATTGGCATTCACCATTTGTTCCAGCTGTTTCAGACATTTATATTTTTTATTCCGCACCACCTGTTCAGATTCATAATCGGTCTGATCCAGGATTTCTTTCATCGAGAGATTTTCATAATAAAAAAGCAATAAAATCTTTTTACAGGTATCGCCCAGTTCCGCCACCACTTTCAGCACTTCCGCCTTCCCTTCCCGGTTGGCGATGGTATGACCGGCATCCATTTCTATATGCACCTGGCCTTTCTCATACTTTTCTTCCCTGGCCAGGGCCCTGCCCCTTCTTTTCAGTTCATTGAGCCAGGTGTACCGGTTCAATGAGTATAAAAAAGTCTTCACAGTGGATTCTCCCCTGAATTTATCCTGTTGTACCAGTTCAATAAAACTGACCAGCACTTCCTGAAAAATATCTTCCGCGTCCTGCCGGCTGCCGCTGTTATTCATCACATACCAGCACAGGCCCTCGAAATGACCCCTGTAGATGGCCTTTATCGTGTCTTCCATTCGTTGCCCGGAACGAATATTAGCTACCAGTTCCGAATCCGGGAAGTTTCTGATCACCTCCATGCTTTATACATAAATTTGTGTGTGTGGAATTGGGTTTTGTAACCGAATCTACCCATTTTTTTTGCAGAAATAATACAAAAACCGTTAACAAGCAATGACTTATTTCGAAATATT
>JAKQJH010000273.1 GCA_029561255.1 Bacteroidota bacterium
CTGGCACTGGAGTCCCAATAACGGCTTTGATATGAATTTTCCGGTTTGGGGCTATAATGAATGCCTGATCACGTATATAATCGGCGCTTCTTCCCAATATCATTCTATTCCCAAAGCCGCCTACGATGGTACCTGGGCCGGAAGCCAGGGATTCAAAAACGGAAAACAATATTACGGGTATACATTGCCGTTGGGAAATTACGATGAGGATAAAGGCGGACCCTTATTTTTTGAACAATACACTTTCCAGGGCATCGATCCCAACGGACTCACCGATTCGCTGGGGAATGATTATTTCCTGCAGGGCAAGAACCATACCCTGATCAACCGGGCCTATTGTATGGAGAATCCCAAAAAATTCAAGGGTTATAGTGATGTATGCTGGGGACTCACTGCCGGGGACAGTTATAAAGGATATGTGGCACATAGTCCTCAGCATGACCGGGGGGTGATTCAGCCCACGGCCGCCATTTCTTCCTTACCTTATACCCCGAAAGAAAGTATGGAAGCCCTCCGTTATTTCTATTACGGACTGGGCGATAAGATATGGAGCAAGTATGGATTTGTAGATGGGTTCAGTATCCACCACAACTGGTACGCGAAATCCCACCTGGCGATTGACCAGGGACCGATCGTGACCATGATCGAGAATCACCGGACGGGCCTGCTCTGGAAATTATTTATGAATATACCGGATGTACAGAATGGGTTAAAAAAGCTGGGTTTCAGCAGTCCTTATTTTAAAAAATAGGTTATGAGAAAAATAGTATTTGCCTTTACCGCCTTGTTATTTACCCTGATCAGCGGGGCACAGACCGAAGTAAAAGTTATGAGTTTTAATATCCGTCTGGATGTAAAATCGGATGGAGCGAACTGGTGGGAGAACCGGAAGGATAAAGTGGCCGGACTGATGAAGTATTATGGCGCTGATTTTATCGGCGGGCAGGAAGTGCAGCATCACCAGCTGATGTACCTGAAAGAACAACTCAGCAGCTATGATCATATCGGGGTAGGCCGCGATGATGGAAAAGAGAAGGGAGAGTATTCCTGTATTTTTTACAATAAAGAAAAATTTGTACCGGTAAAGCAGGGTACGTTCTGGTTATCCCAGACACCGGATACGGTTTCGATGGGCTGGGATGCAGTCTGTAACCGGGTTTGCACCTGGGGACTTTTCCGGCTGGGGAAAACAAAAAAAATGATCTGGGTCTTTAATACCCATTTTGATCATGTGGGAAAACTGGCCAGAACTGAATCGGCTAAACTGATCCTGGCAAAAATGAAGGAACTGACTGACGGGAAAAATTACCCGGTGGTATTCATGGGTGATCTGAACTCAAAACCCGCCGATGAACCCGTGAGTATACTGAACACTGAGCTGAATAATGCCCGGACAATATCAGCTGAAACGCCTTATGGGCCGGCCGATACCTGGAACGGGTTTAAGTTCAATCAGCAGCCGGAAGGTTGTATTGATTACATTTTCACCAACCGGTATAAAAAACTTACGGTCAGAAAATTTGCCACCATTACGGATTCTTATGACATGAAGTATCCTTCCGATCATTTTCCGGTGATGGCATCTCTTGAATTTTAAACGGACTAATCAAACGCATGTTAAGGCAAGGATTTTATAGCATATATATACTGGCGGGAATTTTCCTGTTCATCCAGCCGCTGACTGCCCAGCTGCGTACGGTGGATGCAGTTACCAGTTACCGGAAAATACCGGGAGGGATTGAAGGTAAAACCCGGTTCACCCGTTTTGAAATCAAAGCCTGGTCGGCCAATACTATCCGGGTGCGGATCACCAAAGAAAAAACATTTAACCCGGTACAGTATGCCCTGGCGGCAGACACGGGCGCTTTCTATCCGGCTGTGGTAAACAGCATGGAAAAGCAAATTGAAATCGTTACACCCACCCTGACCTGTGTGGTGGAGCAATCGCCTTATTTCCGCGTGATTTTTAAGAATGCAGCTGGTGAAATAATCCAGGAGGATATGCCGGGTGCAGGATTTGGTACCAGCTGGTTGGGCGATAAGATAAGTCTGTATAAAAAAATGCAGGAGGGCGAGCGTTTTCTCGGACTGGGCGAAGTGCTTGGCCCGTTGGATAAAAGAGGAATGGCTTTCACCCTCAACAATACGGATACCTATAAGTACGGAGACCCGCGTTTATCCATGTATATCAGTATTCCGTTTTATATCGGGGTGCATCACCGGCAGGTTTATGGGTTGTATTTTAATAATACCTGGAAGACGCAATTCAACTTTGGTATTTCCACGCCGCAGTTTTCATCGATCAATGCCGATGGAGGGGAAGCCGATTATTTTTTCTTTTATGATCAAAGTATTTCGGGTATCCTGAATCAATACAGTACGATTACCGGTAAGATGCCCCTGCCTCCCAAATGGAGTCTCGGGTATCATCAGTCCCGTTGCAGTTACTACCCGCAGTCCAATGTGGAGTTATTAGGTGAAACCTTCCGGCGCAAACAGATACCGGTGGATGGGATTGTGCTGGATGCGGATTACCAGCAGGACTATAAACCATTCCTGGTAAACAAAGAACGTTTTCCGGATTTACCGGGTTTATCCAGGAAACTGGAAAGCATGCATATTTCCCTCACGGCTTCGGTATATCCCGGGGTGAAACTGGACAGCACCTATGATTCTTATACCGATGGGTTAAAAAATGATGTGTTTATTAAATATGCGGATGGCCGTCTGTTTGAAACCGAGATTGCTCCGCTGCGCTGCTATTTGCCGGATTATACCAATCCTAAAACAAGAGCATGGTGGATCGGCAAAATGAAATGGATGGAAGAGAATGGGATCCGTGGTTACTGGAATGATATGAATGAACCGGCGGTAGGAGGCAGTTACCTGCCGGATAACCTGCTCTTTGATTTTGACGGCCGTAAAGCCTATGCTCCGGAAGCAAAGAATGTCTATGGATTTCAAATGGCCAGAAGT
>JAKQJH010000302.1 GCA_029561255.1 Bacteroidota bacterium
AAAGCTCACCACATCGGCCAGTGAATCCAGTTGTTTGCCCATTTCAGAGGTGGCTTTAAAGAGCCTGGCCACAAAACCATCCAGAAAATCCACTACGGCAGCAATCCCGATAAACAAGGAAGCCAGCCAGATCTTTTCCGGTATATCCAGCAATTCACTGCCTTCGGCCGTGACATGAATGATAATGCCGTTTTGTAATACTGCTACAATGGCCAGGCAGCCGAAGAGGAGGTTGAGGAGGGTGAAAATATTAGGGATTTGCTTCATGGAATCAGTTGTGAGTTGTCAGTTGTCAGTTGTCAGGGTTTAAAGAACTAAGGTTCCTACAGGTTTTGAAAACCCTTAAAGAAGGATTAGCATTCTAAATCCGGCTGCAACAACAAACAATGCTGTTTTATTTGTTTAAAATTAATATTTATACTCTGCCATTTATAACCGACCTGGGATCTTTCAAACTCTTCCCTCATTGGCACATTGGCATATTGGCACATTGACTAATTAACTATTTTTTCATTAAACTTTCTATCTCCTCGACGGTAATCGGAATATTCTTCATCAAATCCACACTGCCGTTGCGGGTGATCCAGAAATTGTTTTCGATCCGCACGCCCATTTGCTCTTCTTCGATATAGATACCCGGTTCAATGGTAAAGACCATGCCGGCTTTTACCGGTTCTGTCTTGGTACCCAGGTCATGCACATCCACCCCGAGGTGATGTGATATGCCATGATATAAGTATTTCCGATAGGCCCTGTTCTCCGGATCTTCGTTCTTCACATCGGATTTTTTTATCAGCCCGATTTTTAAAAACTGTTGCGTGGCTTCCTCTCCGATTTTATCGGTATAATCAACGATCGTGATACCGGGTTTTAATATACTGCGGCAATAATTATGGATATTGAGACAGGCATTATACACCGTTTTCTGACGACGGGTGAATTTGCCATTGACCGGAATTGTCCTTGTCAGATCTGCACAATATCCGCCGTACTCTGCGCCGAAGTCCATCAGGATCAGTTCACCATCCTTGCACTCTTCACTGTTGCTTACATAGTGTAAGGTACGGGCACGATCACCACTGGCAATTATACTTCCATAGGCGGGTCCGGTTGCGCGTTGGCTTAGGAAAGAGTGAAAGATTTCTGCTTCTATTTCATATTCCATCACACCGGGCTTAACAAACTTTAATAAGCGGCGGAATGTGTGCTCCGTAATATCCATCGCCTTCTGCATCACTTCCACTTCAAGTGCTGTTTTAATGGCACGAAGCTCTTTCATAATCTTTGCGGCACGCAGGTAATTATGCAACGGGTACCGGCTTTTCATTTCATCAATAAAGCGATAGTCCCTTGAACGTACGAGGCTGGCCTTGCGGTCATTCTCATTACTATCCAGGTAAATATTATCAGCCAGGTGAATCCAGGGTTGTAATAAACCATCAATACTATCCAGCCATACGATGGTTTTGATGCCACTCATATCCTGCGCTTCTTTTACCCGGAGGCGTTTGCCATCCCATTTTTCCTTCAGTTCGTTTGGACGAACCAGTACCAGCACCTCCCGGTATTTCGGATCGGGATTATCCGGAAACAGGATCACCATACTGTCTTCCTGGGTTACCCCGCTCAGCCAGAAAAGATCGCTGTTCTGTTTGAAGGAATAAATCGCATCCCCGTTACTGGGCACTTCATCATTACTTACAAAAATGGCAATGGAGTTTTTTTGCATCTGGCGCACAAAGCGTTGCCGGTTCTGTACAAAAATCTCCGGGTTCAATGGCAGGTATTTCATATCAGTTGATTAAGGAATTTGAGGAAAAATGAAAAATCCTGCTAAAGATAGCATCCTATCCTTTTATGCCCCTGACTTTCATCACAAAACAATGCAGGAACCCTCGATTTGGAGAAAATTCAGCAGAAACTGCCACTGATTGAATATTGGATGATATAAAGCCATGAAAATGAATAAATAATTGTCCCAAAAACTGATTTTTTGACATTCTCTAATGTGTCGCACGAACACTTGTTTGTAAAATATTGGGTTTTGGTATTACCTTTGTCGCTTCACCAAATGAGTGCGCCATATATGTCAGTACCAACGATTGCTATTCCTGCCCAACATTTACACAAAATCGGCCTCAAAAACAATGGATCCATTCATTATCAGCTTAGTCCGGAAGAACTGATCCAGGACACCCTTCGCATCGGCGATGGAGTGCTGAATGATACGGGGGCCCTGGTCATCCAGACGGGAGAGTTTACCGGACGTTCTCCCAAAGACAAATTCACGGTGAAAGACGAAAGCACCGCAGACAGTGTACACTGGAATGATTTTAATATTCCCATCGAGCCCGGCTATTACGATATCATCTTCGATAAAGTCACCGATTATATGAACCGGCTCCCGGAATTATGGGTTCGTGATTGCTATGCCTGTGCCGATCCCCGCTATCGGTTAAATGTACGGGTGGTCAATGAAAAGCCCTGGAACAACCTGTTTGCCTATAATATGTTTCTTCGTCCGGCCGAAGAAGAGCTGGAGAGTTTTACACCTGACTGGCATGTGATCACGGTACCCGGTTTAAAACTGGATCCTGCAGTATGTGGTACCCGTCAGCACAATGCGGCTGTGGTATCTTTCAAACATAAAATGATCCTGATTGCCGGTACGGGTTATACCGGTGAAACCAAGAAAGGCATTTTCACCATCCTCAATTATATTTTACCACACGAAAAAGATGTATTGAGCATGCATTGCAGTGCCAATATGGGTGAAGACGGTGATACCGCCATTTTCTTCGGATTAAGTGGTACCGGAAAAACAACGCTTAGTGCAGACCCCAACCGTAAGTTGATCGGGGATGATGAACATGCCTGGACCAATGACAATATTTTCAATTTCGAAGGCGGCTGTTATGCCAAGACCATTAACCTCACCGAAGAAAAAGAACCGGAAATATTCAATGCGATCCGGCCAGGTGCCCTTGTGGAAAATACCGTTTTCTTTGAAGGAACGAATCGAATCAATTTTGATGACGGATCAATTACTGAGAACACCCGGGTCTCCTATCCCCTGCATTTTATCAGTAATGCCCAGGAGCCTTCCGTGGGAGGTTTGCCAAAAAATATTTTCTTCCTGACCTGTGATGCGTTTGGGGTATTGCCTCCTGTCTCAAAACTTACTCCCGGACAGGCGATGTACCAGTTTATATCCGGATATACAGCCAAAGTAGCCGGTACTGAAGCGGGGGTAACGGAACCCAAACCTACTTTCAGTGCCTGTTTTGGCGCCCCCTTCCTGCCCCTTCATCCGGGCAAATATGCCGCCATGCTGGGTAAAAAAATGCAGGA
>JAKQJH010000312.1 GCA_029561255.1 Bacteroidota bacterium
ATCCGGAGAAGGCAGTGGGGTGAAGTTTCCGGTGGAATCAATTTTATTTCTGTATTTCCGCCATTGGTTACGGATCAGTTCCAGTTTACCAAAACGCATCACTACCGAATCATCAAAGTCGGTCACGAACATCCGGATAAAACGAATAGATTTAAAATCCGGAATATTACCCACTTTCAGCTGGTATTGTTCAACCGGAATCCGGAACAGGTACCATTTTTCACGGCGGGTCTGCCCATTGGCCAGTTTCACATCGCTCTCACGGACGTCGGTGATAAAATTCGACCCCTGGCTCATATTCGGAAGGATATCCACTTTATACTGGAAATACTCCTCCACTTCATTCATCGTATTGTCCCGATTCAGTTCTTCCGCATCCGGGTATTGGGTAAATGCATTGACAAATTGTGTATTGTTCTCCGACACAGGAGAGTTACCATGCGGGTTATTAATGTTTTTATAACGCGGCAGGATACCAGCTACGGGGCTATTGTCAAACGACACATCCCTGTATGCTTTAAAGTTATCCGCTGAAGGATCTTCCAATGCTTTGGTATATGCGATAGAACTCGTACCAAAAACATTTTCCAGTGTAGTCAGGTATGGCCGGAACAGGCGTTGTTCAGCGGTATCCTGTAATCCATCAAATCCGACGTCTTGTAAAGCCCGGTCAGAAGGCGTATTACTGAAGGCATTGGTAACCTGTAAAGGAATCGCCGGTACTTTACCCCAGACAGAACTTTCATCCACTCTTGCATTATTGGTAGGCGTAGGCAGACCGTTTTCATACATCCTTTTCCCATCCCGGAGCACATCTTCAGAAATATTACCCAGGTTAAAATACAGTTTACCCCCATTGGGATTAGCAGTATTCTCAATAAACGGATCCTGCATCCAGAATTCGATATACTCAATATTACCCGTTTCAAAATCAGTCTGGTCAATATTCCGCATCAGTCCACCCCAGGCTTGTTTCGGATTTTTCAAACGTCCATCCGGACCGATCCTGTTTATATCTGCTTCGAAATTGTATGGGCCTTTATCTTTCGGATAGAAAGCGAGGTCAAAAGTAGTGAGGAGTCCTTCCCCGAACTGGGTGCTCCGGCGTGGAAAAATTTCTTTCTGTAATACCTGTCGGGTTTCTGGTCTGGATAATTCATCCAGGTCATTCTGAAGCGGATTATTCGAATTTCTTCTTTCCTGTAATACCGGTTCAATATTATACCAGGCCAGTTTACCACGGTTAAAACCACTACGGAGATCATTGTTAAGGGCAGATTCAGGAAACAGTCCATTGCCCTGGGGAATAGATGCCAGGGTCCAGCTCACCAGCGGGAAACGCAGGTCAATACCGGCACGGGTGCCTTCAAAGTCATCAATATAAACCTGACCGGTCTTATCATCCTTGCTGGCATTGATCTGACGGGGGTGACCGGGTTGTAAAACCGCCGCCTCACCATATGCCGTGATCGAAGACATCGCTTTGGAAGAATAGAAAGGCAGTTTATCCAGGAACTTGGTGACGCGGGGCAGATCATTGCGGTAATCAATATCGAATCCGTACATCGTATTACGGATCGGATCCTCCCCATAAGACTGTTTGATAAAGAAAGGACGTTCGCCCAGGCGGACTAATGTGGCCCCCAGTGATAATTTTTTATTCGCCAGGTAATCGAGCCGCAGTCCCAGGAAATTTTTCTGCTGGAAGCCGAATGCCTGATTATTCTCATAGTTAATATTAACGGGGATCCCGGCATTGACAATTGCCTGGTTCACCACCCGTAAAGTACCAAGGTCATAGTTAATTTCATAATCCACATTCTCGGTCAGCACCTGTCCGCCAGCACTAACGGTAACGGACCCCCTTGGAATATTATAACCCAGCTGGTATTCACTGCCGCCCCCACCTGCTGCTCCGTAGCCCGATGTTTTGGACCGGCCGGAAATTTTAAACCGGTTCAGGTTAGCATAGGTCTGTGCAATGGCTTTAATCGTATCATACAACGGGTAATAAAGATATTTATCACGGTCCGCCTGGTTGGCATAGAGATAATCAAGGTCATGTCCGAAAGGCTCCAGTACCGGGAATATAATCCGGCTCTGGGTGGAAATCACGGTATAGCCTTCAATAAAGTCAAACTTGCCATCCCGTTGCGGGTCGTTCTGATTATTCAGCCGGTCGAGATTTACTAAAGAAAGTATTGGCTGCCCTTTATAAGGATCCACTACTTCAGTGGGTGGGAGATAATTCTTTACACCCAGGCTCGGCTCTTCATACATGATATCGAGTGAGAAATCCTGGCGTTCGAGCTGTCCGAAACCAACGGAGTATACATTCTTCATCATCAGGTCCCAGATCGGCAGATTGGTACGCTGTGACGTGGCTTTTAATAATTTCAGAAAAAGAATACGCTGGGTATTACCGGTAGTATCCGGCGGTACATCCTGAGAAAATTCACCCACCTGGAACACCCTTCCGTTATAGGTATACTGGAAGGCCACACCCAATACCTCATCCGGTTGCAAGGGTTGATTCAATGACAAAAACCCGATTTGGGGGTTAAAGTAATAATCGGTGGACTGGAGTTTTCGGGCAAATGTTTTTTCAAAATCCTGAACCGGCAATAATCCATAGGAGGTCAGGGCATTCTGAATCAGGGATGAATTCCGGAAGTTGGGATTATTGCGCAAGTCAGCGTAGAGATTGTTCGCATCATTCCGGGGGAGGTTGTCACCACTGCCATTGATCAGTCCGGTACGATACGGGTTTCTTTCTCCCAGGTCCATAAAGGCTGCCACATCCCGTGTATCAGTAGTACTACCATTCCGGTTGGTTACCCATACTTCCACCCGTAACACCTGTACTTTAGAGTTCACAATCGGCAATTGTTTCATTGCGGTATTGTAGTTAGCTCTGAAATACTGCGTTAAAAGGAAGTGCCTGTTTTCATCATACTCATCGGTTTTCACCGAAAAACTCTGTGCGGAAGTCCCCCCCTGCAATCCCATCGTCTGTCGTTGAGATTGCTGGTTGGCCATTACCCCGGTGATAAATAGTTTGCCGAACTGCAACTGTGTTTTGACCCCAAAAAGCGACTGGGCACCCGGAATCAGGGTACCCTTGGAAGCAAAATTGGTATTACCGGCCTGGAAGAGTTTGACAATATCATCCTCCTTGCCCTTGTAATCCAGTTTAAGCTGGTTTTCGAAATTGAAATTGGCCAGCGTGTTATAGTTGATCGGTAATTTCAGGTTTTCCCCGATCTGCGCATCCATCTGCAGGGCGGAGTTCATGTTAAAATCAAAACCACCATTCTTTCGGGCTCTTTCCGGAAGGGTGGGATTTTTAATATTCTGGCCCTGGTAACCCGCCAGGAAATCCACATAACCGGAGGGTTTGATGTCGATTTTTACTTTCCCGTCTGGCCCAACCCCCATAATCCGGTTGAACCAGTCATTAGAGACTTTAAACTTGGGTCTTACCAGGCGGCGGTTCATGTTGGAGAGCAGGGCCGCACGCTTCCGGAAATAATCTTCCTCGTCTTTTTTTCCCTGGAGTCTCAGAAAATCCTCCATGGAAAAAGCAGTCGGGGTACGGTAGTACTTATTCCCGATTTTTTCAATCACATAGTATTGTTTGGTCCTGGGATCATACTCTACGGTTCTTTTGATAAAAGCCGTATCCCTGAAGTCAAAAGTATTGCCCGAAGGATTGGAGTAGGGGTCACCATAACGGTCAGAAAGTGGGTTGCGGCCTGTATCCGCCACATTAAACGGGAATCCGGCACCCGCAGGAATGAATTCACCCGCTTTTGCCGGTAAAACAACCAGGCACACAAGGGCAATAATACCCAGTGTACGGAAGATATGAGCAGTTCTGAAGTTCAAGGTTTTCTCGTCAATTAGTTTCCAGAATTAGTGGATCAGAGGGTACGAAGTGCCATTTTGATCAATTCCTCAACGGAAAGACCCGGGTTAGCTGCAGCCGTCTTTTCAATAGCCTGTCCAGCGGCCTGCCTGTTGATGCCCAGGGCAGTTAACGCATTTAACGCATCCTGGTGCAAAGTATTGTTTTTCAGAGGAGAAATATTTGATTCCAGGGGTTGTTTGGCCATTTTATCCCTGAGTTCCAAAACCATCCGCTCTGCCGTCTTTTTCCCGATGCCTTTGATGCCTTCCAGGGTCTTTGTATCCCCTTGCACGATGGCCCTGGCCAGCTCCTCCGGTTTCATGTAAGAAAGCATGACCCGGGCGGTGGAAGCCCCGATCCCTGAAACACCGATGAGCAACTGGAAAACCTCTTTTTCAGCCAGGTCAAAGAAACCATAAAGCAGGTGGGCGTCCTCCCGGATCAGGAGGCAGGTATGCAATACCCCCTTTTCCAGGTTTTGAATTTTGGAATACGTATTCAGACTGATTTGCACCTCATACCCCACCCCGCTTACCTCCACGAGCACCGTTGCCGGGGTTTTCTGCACAAAATCTCCTTTTAAGAAAGCTATCATGGGGCGAAAATAGTGAAA
>JAKQJH010000324.1 GCA_029561255.1 Bacteroidota bacterium
AATTTGGCCTTGCCACCCAATACTTCCTTTCGCCCTAACAAACTGGTTTCCCTGCTGATACAGGCTATCCGGTAGTCATTGAGTACCTCTTCCCGGAAACGGTCATAGGACAGTTTCCCGGGATCGGTCAGGAGTTCCGATTGGCTATTTTCCATACAACAAAAATAGGGAGAATGACCGCGTACAAATCCCCTGTTAAAAAATAACGGATAACCCGTGCAACCCCGCTATGACATCTGGCATCTTTCCCCTAAATTTGACAGCGCTAAACCGTTCAGTATGAAGAAAATCACCCTGCTGCTTTTTTGCATGACCTCCCTGCTGGCCTTACAAGCCCAGCAACCGGTTCATAATGAAAACGACGGGCATAACCATGGCTCCACGGCCCCACAGGCTGCCACGACTGAAAATGCTGACCTTTTATTCAAGGAAATGGAGTACGATTTCTCCAAAATTCCCCAGGGAAAGCCGGTTTATCACTTTTTTGAAATAGTAAATAAGGGCAAAACCCCGATTAAGCTGGATAATATCCAGGCCAGTTGTGGTTGTACCACCCCCGAGTGGAGTCGTGATCCGATTGCGCCCGGAGCCAGTACGAAAATCAAAGTTGGATTCAATGCGGCCAGTGAAGGCATGTTTGATAAATACATCACGGTTTTTTACAACAACAGCAGCCAGAATAAGCAAATAAGAATAAAAGGCTTTGTCTGGAAAGCCCCTGATGGACCGGCGCCGGCCAATGCGTCTGTTGATTTCTTAAAAAAACAAACCTTTTAAAATAACAAACCATGAAGAAGATTTTATTCCTTGCAACAGCCTTTCTTTTTACCGTAGCTGTTTCTGCCCAAACGAAACCTGAAGAACTGATCAAAGTGAATACCGAAAATCATGATTTCGGTAAAGTCAAACAGAATGTCCCTGTCTCCTATTATTTTGAGATCAAGAATATCAGCGACAAACCTGTGGTGGTGGAAAACACCTGGGCCAGTTGCGGTTGCACCATGCCTGAAAAAATCGTTGAACCGATTCAGCCCGGTGCCACGGTGAAACTGAAAGTGGATTATAATTCTGCCGCAGTTGGACCGATCAACAAAGATGTGTTTATTAAACTTGCCGGAATAGATCAGGCCAAATCAGTAAAAATTACCGGAGAAGTACTGACGCCTGAAGCATACGAAGCTTACCTGAAAGGGAAAGGAGCTATTGAAAAAGCGCCCAGCAAAGGTTAATCCCTGAATAAAATAACAGAAAGTCCTCCCTGTCAACGGGGAGGATTTTTTTATGTCCGTAACCGACTCACTCAACGATTTTCCAGGACCTGCATTACAAAATCTTTTTTCCTTTGGGAGACCGGGATGGACAGACCTCCTTCGAGGATCAGCATCCCCCCATCGGTTTTATCAAATAACTTAATTTTTTCCGGGTTGACCAGGAAAGAATGGTGCGTACGCAGAAAACCAAGGCCTTCCAGCACGTCTTCGTATTCTTTCAGATTACGGGATACCAGGATCGGCTGCTGATTGGTAAAATAAAAACGGGTATAAGAGCCGGCTGCCTCACAATACAAGACATCCGACACTTTGATAAAATACGTATTGTCAATATCCTTGAGCACAATCTTCCGGTCCTGGTTATGAATCCCGGAAAGCTGCTGCATCAGCACCTGGAGCTGTTCCTGCAAACTGGAATTCTTCACATGAACGGCCGCCCGGTCTACGGCTCTTTTTAATTCGGCGGGATCAACCGGCTTTAGCAGGTAATCAATCGCACTGTACTGAAAGGCCGTAATCGCATATTTATTATGGGCCGTGATAAATACCACCTGGAAGTCCGGGTTTCTGATTTCCCGCATCAGGTCAAAACCCGTCCCATCCCCCATTTCCACATCCAGGAATACCAGATCAGGTTGAAAATCACGAATGGCCTGCAGTCCGCTTTTAACCCCGGACGCTTCCTCAATGGTTTGTACCAGCGGACAGAAAGAACGCAACAACTGCTTTACCGCGTTGCGCTGGTTGGCTTCATCGTCGATCAGTAATACTTTCATTGCAATGAGTTTGAACAATTGTCCGGGACTGAGAAAAGCGGACTATGCTCTCCAAATATGCCAACAAAGTCCAGTACCACAAAAACTATTTATCCTGAAAACCGCCTGCAATGTGGGCAACCGGCAGTTATCACATCTTTTGGTGCAACTATCGACCTGCCGGGTGCAGCCATCGATCCGGCAGTATAATTACAGGTCCAGGTCCTTTCTTTATCCTTAAAATCTGTCAATTATGAAAAAAGCCCTGTGCTCTTTATTATGCCTCGTCCTTTCCATTTCACTCCTTGCCCAGGATCCCGGCTATACCGGTCCGGCTAAAATGCCGCTTAAAAACTTCTGGAGTCATATTGAAAAACTGAAGGCGGGTACTGGCATCAGTTCCTCCGTCAGTAATGCAGAACGGATGCTTCAGCAGGTAAAGGAGAAGGATCCTTCCTACAATACAACGGCAATGGAGGCCGAATTAAAAATCTGGAAAGATAAAGCGGCCAAAGAGAGCGGTGATAAGAATTCCGCCAAGGCAAAGGAAGAAGCAGAAAGAAATTATTTTAAATCGATGTATCAGAAAATGGTCGGTGTTTATTCCAGCGGCCGCGATATACAACCCGGTGTAACCGGCAAAGTATATTACGACCGGGTAATGGCGCTTAATCTGTCCGAATACAAAGAAAAAAGAGCTGCAGCCGGCACGGTTGATCCCAAAAGTTATCCCGCCCTTACCGATGCGGTACTGGCTGATTATAACGAATACCTGAAACGAAGTGACCGGCTAAAGTGGAATGTGGTACAGGCACTGACAAGCAGTAAAAACATTGCTAATCCGCAGGAAAAAATGAAACTGCTGGAAGATATAAAATACGAATGTGAAGCAGTCCTGATCCTTTCGCCCAACCACCCTGAGTTTACGCAAAAACTGGCAGAGGTCAAAAAACTACTCGGCAATGCAGATGCCGAAGCGGCCAAATTTTACACCAGCGATTTTCATAAAGAACACGTGAATCAGATTGTATGGAGCAGCCAGCCATTGGTAATTGGCAAGGAAAAAGAGATGACGTCTTCCATTAAAAATGAGTATAAGTCCGGGGAAGCCATCTTTGGTACCGTATACCTTGGGAATAATGTAAATCAGCTGATGAAAGGAAATGAACAATTGCGGATCATTATCCGGATAGATGGGGGCACCGCGGTATGGGGCGGGGACCTGTCCAACATCCTGTTGCCGTTAAGCATACAGAATAAATCGTACCTGCAGTTTGCCCTGCTGCCTGATGCCAAATGGCTGGCTGCAAATTATGCCCCCTACCTGGCAGATGAAAACTGGACCTACTCCTACTTCTTTGATGACCTGGTTCGTAGCGGCGATATCAGCCATACTATCAGCTGTGAGTTGCATTTTCCAACCAGTATTATCAACAATATCAAAAGCAATGTGAAACTTGATCTGAATGAAGGAACCACGGCGATTAAAACACAGGCCACTAAATTACATGATGAACTGATGGCCGGACGTAAATTACCGAAAGCCGGCATGAGCAATGCTTCTATCGAACAACAAATGGTAGCGGCCGCGAATAATGAGGGATGGAATGATAAATTTCTGAAAGCCATCATCACTTCCTCTTCCTGGAATATAGAAAAGAACAGCCTCACCAGCGTGATCATGTATCGATACCTCAGCGCAGTATGTACCATCAAAAGTCCGGATGGCAAGTGCTATTACCAGGAGTTTACATTCCGGCAGGATTATGCCGGTAACGGAAATTATGACAGCAAAATAAAGTTCAACAGTTACGGGGGTAAAAAAGAAATAGGCTGTGATAAACTGAAATAGATTTACCGAACCTGATCTTTATATAACAGGGGTAACCGGATCAAAACGGTTACCCCTTTTTCATGGGCATTATTGTCGATGGAAAAAGAGGCTTTTGTCCGGAGCTTTATATTCAGCAGGTAAATACGATCCTTAATAATCTGACTGGCCCTGGAGATATGTTCATTATTCTCTTTGGGCCCGTTCAGCAATCCTTTCCCGTTGTCCGAAATCCGGACCAGCAGTTCACCGGGTGCCTGGTCGAAATGAATATCCACCTGTCCGGCATAATCAATGCCGGCAAAACCATGTTCGATACTGTTTTCCACAAAGGGCTGCAGAATCATGGAAGGAATAATTGTATCCTCCGGTTCAATGGTCGTTCCGTAAGTAACAGAGAACCGGAAACGATCGGGTATCCGGATCGACTGGAGTTCCATGTACTCTTCCAGGAAATCCTTTTCCTGGGCTATGGTTACATATTCTTTATACGTGCTCTCCAGTGTTTCGCGCATTATATGGGAGAACTTGGAGATATTACTGGCCAGTGTCTTCCCGTCATTTTCCTCGAGGGCATGAAGCTGAAGCGAGGTCAGTGCATTAAAAAAGAAATGCGGATTCATCCGGGCCCTGTTCAGGCGTTGCTCTGTTTCGAGAATCTTCTGCTTATTTCTCAACGATTGCTGACGAATAAAAAAACCAAGTACGGCCAGGCCCAGTAAGCCGGCAATCGCCAGTAAGAGATAGACCTGTTTCTGTCTGGCGAGGTCTTTTATCTTATTTTCATTTTTCTCCTGGCTGTATTTCTTCTCCAGTTCGGATACTTCTTTAATTTTCTCAATATTCCTGACGCTGTCAGTGATGGCTCTTCCTTTCTCTCTGAATTCATACGCTCCTTTATAATTCCCGGATTCCAGGTTGATCCGGGAAATCAGTTCGTACACTTCTGCCGTATAAACCGGATTAGCATCCCTTAATCGGTAGAATAATGCCGAATCGGCCATAAGAGCGGCTTTGGGATAGTCTTTTAAGGCAACATAGATATCCGCTTTGTCAAAATAATTAGTACCCACCACATCGTCTTCGTCCTTATCCGTGTATGTAAAAGAGCTGTCCAGCAACACCAGGGCTTTCCGTAAATCACCCCGTTCCCATGCGATCCCTTGCAGGTTGCTAAATCCGGCCGCTAATGCACTTTTACGATTGATGGAACGGGCGACTTCCAGTTGCCTGATAGTAAACAGCTCGGAACTATCCAGGCTGCTGCTGATTTTGGTATCCTGGAAATGCCACAGGTATCGTTTGGCAATTTTATAAAACAGGTCGGACTTTTTAACAGGATCAGTCACCTTATCCGCCAGGGGTATGGCTTTACGTGTAAAGACCACTCCTTTGTCAGCCTGACCGGTCTGATTGAACAACTGCGCAATCATCGTATAACAGACTGCCATTTCATGCGGATTACCCGATAATTCAGCCGCCTTTAATAACTTAAAACTATATTCCTGTGCTTTGCCAAAATCCGCATTTGTATAATAAAGCTGGGCCCAGTTTTTATACAAACTCACCAGTACACTATCGTTACACCCTGTCTGGCGGTATTTTTCTTCTGCCTTTCTGAAAAACAGATCTGAACTGTCATACTTCCCGTTTTCCATGAAATCAACAGCCATCCATTCATCCGCTTTCGCTTTGCATAGTTTACCTGGAGAGGTTCGCAACTGATTGATATATCCGGCAATATCATCTTCCGAGGACGCCCATTTTTCTTTCAACGTCGAGTACTCCGGACAATTACAGGTTTGTGCCGCCGATGGCTGTATTGCTAAAAAAGCCGCAAATAAAAAAAGAAAAGATATACTTTTCATAGTGGATAACTTAGGTGTGGTATGCCATTAAAAATAGGGAAGTACCCGATTACCACAGAATCTGTTTTTCCTGATTAATGACCAGAATGTGTATAACAGGCAGACTTCAACCAAAACCATACAGTTATCAGCCCAACTACCGCGGTTATCAACTAAAAAACCGTACCCCCGCAAAAGCGGGAATACGGTTTGGGTAGTGGTTATCGGAAAAGGAGAACGGCTTGTCTACGTTCAACCGGCGCTTGCTGAAAGCCGGCCTATGCTTTTTCCTTTTTAGCCGGCTGGTAAAACCAGACTGCCAGACAAGAAAGGGCAATTACAAATGGCATGCGCTTGGTAAAGGTTACCCCTTTTTCTTCTATCAGGGTCATTATTAACGCGGCAACAATTACGATGCCCAGTATGATCAACCCTTTTTTGAGTTTGCCCTCTTTGGGCCACCATTCTGTTTTGTTCATATTTTACGTTTTAATCAATAATCAGTTTGCGGATCCGGCTGTTATTAAAGTCGGCAATAAATACCGCGTTATTGGCAAAGTCGCTGCAAATACCCAACGGTGTATCAAAAGAAGCGCCGCTGCCAATGCCGTCCATCACGCCCGGGTCATTTCCGGCCAGGGTGGTAACCACACCCGCAGCCGTGATTTTGCGGATCCGGTGATTCATGGCATCACATACATACAGGTTGCCATTGGCATCAACGGTTATGCCTGACGGAAAATTAAACTGGGCGCCCGTTCCCGTGCCATCTAAATTACCGGCGGCCCCGTTTTGACCGGCCACTACACTATATGCGCCTGTTGGACTGTATTTGTACACGAAATGATTATAATAACCGGTACCATACAGATTACCGGCGGCATCCATTGCCAGGCCGAATGCCAGGATATTCTGATAGGTGGTGACCACACCCGCAGGCGTTACTTTTCTGATTTTCGCATTGATATAATCGGCCACATATAATGTACCAGCCTGATCCGAAACGATACCAATCGGCTCATTAAACCGGGCGGCACTACCGGTACCTGTTGCATCACCCGCCGTTCCATTACCTGCCAGGGTGGTTACCACGCCAGCCGTAGTTATTTTGCGGATAGAATGATTGATACGGTCTCCTACATACAGGTTACCCGCGCCATCAATGGTAATGCTATAGGGCTGGTTGAAGCGGGCCGCCGAACCGGTACCATCCGCAAAGCCCATTGTACCTCCGGCAAAAGTGGATACTACCCCTTGTGGAGTGATCTTACGGATCCGGTGATTGTCCCGGTCACAAACAAACAAGTTACCGGAGGCGTCTTTTACCACGCCGCTCACAATGTTAAACCTGGCCGCAGCCAGATTGCCATCGGCAAAGCCCTGGCTGCTGCCCGCATAAGTGAGTACCCGGTTGGTTACGTAATACTCAAAAGCAGGTCCATTGACTGAAGTACTGTTTTTCTCCAATTTTACAGTACCGGTTCCCGCATTCACCGGCACGAGTGCGGTAATCAGGGTATCATTCACCGATTGAATACTGGCCTGTACATTATTAAAGTACACTTTCAAAACGGAGCTGTTGGTTCCGAAGTTGGTACCACTAATGGTTACTAATGTGTTTTTAGGTCCCGCAGCAGGACTGATAGCCCTCAGTGTGGGGTTAACCACCACGGGAGGGTCTGTAGGAGTGGTTTCTTTGTCTTTCTTACAGGAAGGGAGTACGAACAGGCCGGCCATCAGGCACAGCGCCATGAATTTCATTTTCATTTGGTGTTGATTTTTTAGTGAATATTGGATAATTACCCTGCTAAAATATTCACCCCTTTCTTCCCGTTCTGACCGGATTGTCTCCCGCCATCCACCGGTTCTTATCTGGTACCGGATCATTGATAAGTGTAAAAAAAAGATCCCCGGTTAGAAAACCAGGGAGGCTCATTGCATACCAAACTGCCTGTGCAGTTCACAATTTTTAATGCCCGGATTTCTATCCGTATAACATGAACTAATAGAATTGCTATTAAACAGGGTAAAAATAATCCGGTGGCTCCAGGTTATATGGAAGAATAAACAAGTGTGAACAGCCATTTAACAGCCGTCACCGGAAAGCAGACAGGTGATCGGGTAAGACGCCTGTATTTGTATTCAAATCGGGAGGAGTATTATCGAATGAGGGTGAGAGTTCCTTTCAGATCAGGCTTACCATCTGCAAACTGGATAAAGTAAACAAAACTGCCGGCATCCAGCGGCATTCCTTTAAAATTACCATCCCAGTCAACCGACACGCCCCTGGCCTGATAAACCAGCTGTCCGGCCCGGTCAAACACCATTACTCTTGCTCCCCAGGAGGGATCCAGAAATGGGATGGTCCAGCGATCATTTTTCCCATCGTTATTGGGCGTAAAGGCGGAAGGGACAAAAACGCCGGCCACCACTTTTACCAGTACCGCATCTTCATTAGTACAACCCACCCCTGAAACGGCGGTAAGCAGGTACTGCATATCGGTAACCGCTGTTACCACCGGTTGCAATGCGGTATCCGAACTTAAATAATCAGGTGGGATCCAGCTATACTGAACATTATCGCCCGATACCATACCGGTAAGGCGGGTATCACTATAACCGGCAACACGAATTTTATCAGGTCCTGCACTAACCTGCGGGCGTGGATGAATATTTACCTCCAGTTGCTCTGAGGCGATCCGGCAGGAAGCAATCCCCGCATTTCCACTTTCGGCTACTGATAGCCGGTAGCGAAACCGGCCCTCTCCGGAGGGTGGGCGGGTATAAGTAGCACTGGCAGCGCCAGGTATATCGGTCCAGGTTCGGCCGGAATCAAGCGATTGCTGCCATTGATAAACCGGATTGACAAAACCCGGTGACAGTGAACCGGCCAGGGTATAAGACTGCTGTTCATATACACAAACATTTACCGGTAAACTCACTCCCTGTATGACAGACGTGACCACCGGACCACAGGGCCGGAACATAATATCATCCAGGGCCAGATCATTTCCCCCGCCTCCGGGCGCATTATTGGTCATCCGGATCACCACATCCGTGTTTCCGGCTGTTGTAGTAAAATAAAAACCGTACTGTTCCCAACGGGGTGATGAAGTCACACTGATTCCCCCGGTGCTATACTGATTCAGTAATGTACCCGATGGTGTTTCAATCCGGAAGGTTATATCCGGTTTGATACCCGTTGGGGATATCAGCACATTCATGATCCAGGCAGAAAATTCGTACGTTGTATTGGGACAAAGATTACTGACGGTCTTGACAAAAAAATCGCCTGGCTGATAAGAGGCATTCACCAGCATATAATTGCCGCCACCAGTATGATCCGCAGCCACCGTATGCCAGGCCGTACCAAAACATCCGGTACTATATCCTGTTATAGTATAAAATCCATCATTGGGACAGGAAGAATTGGAATAAGTATATCCGGGAGCTGTAAAGCCGGTGGAGGGATTGGAAGGAGAACCAAAATCAATATGTACAACCGGGTCTCCCAAACTACCGGTACACAATTGACCGGAAGCCGTATAATGATGCAAAAATAATACAAGCGCCCATACGATCAAACGGAAAGAATGGGTACAATTAACTCTATTCACAACAAGCCTGTTTAGCAGGTAAAGTTAATCCATTTACGACCCCAAACAAGTCTAAAAAGTAGATAATTAACTTAACGGCACGAGAATCAGTCCGGCAAATCTGGAGTTTTTACCGGTGTCAACGGAATTTCAATCTCCAGGGCAAATCCCTGTCCCGGGGCGGTGTCAATACTGATCGTGCCGCTGAACACCCCGAGCCGGCTGGAAATGTTTTTCAGCCCGATGCCATGGGTCACTTTCTGGGGATCCGTACCATGACCGTCATCCGCGATCCGCATAAAGAAATTATCCTTCTTGGTTGCCAGGGAAATGATAACCTGTTCCGCTTCTGCGTATTTAATAATATTGGTGCATTGTTCCTGCGCCACCCGGTACAGTGCCAGCTTCATCTCATCACTCAGTAACTGTTCATTCAGGCTTTCGGAATTGATATAGGTTTGAATGCCGGCATTTTTAAGCATAGTATCAGCCAGGCGGGTGATCTGTTTCAGCAGGTTTTCATCCGATAAATTAGGCGTCACCAGTTCATGGGCAATTTTCCGGTTTTCCTGTACGGCCAGGCTGAGATTATCAATACAGGAGGGGATCAGTTCACTGGTTTTCTCCGGAAAATCACGAACCACGGAGAGCAGTACTTTAGTGCCTACCAGTATCTGGTTTACATTATCATGCAACTCGATTCCGATCGCATTCCGTTCTTTCTCCTGCCCTTTCAACATGGCTTCTGTTACTTTCTTCTGTTCTTCGATCTTACTTTCGATCCGCTCCAGTTCAAGCCGCCTTATTTCTGAGATATCCATGTGCATCACTACGACCCCATTGAACTCACGGCCTTTCAATGGCGTAACGACAATCCTGAACCAGCGGTTCAGTTTGGTCAGGTGCCAGGAATATTCATATTCGAATTGCGAAAGAGTGCCATTCAGCACTTCCTGTACACCCGCCGAAATATCTTTGCCAATTTGTTCATTATCTCCGAATGATTGAGTGGAAACAGTGAAATAACTCGTACCGACACCATAATTAACCCCGGAAAATCCATTTACATCTGCAAAGTTTTTCCAGGCATCATTCACTTCCACCATCACTCCCTTCGGATCCAGCAGGGCCACACTGGCCGGCAGGGTATTGAGGATCACTGACAGTCGTTCATAGAGCAGTTGCTTCTCGGCTGCAATCTGAATCAGCTCCTGTTCGGCTTCTTTGCGTTTAGTAATATCCTGTTTGGCCCCGAGCAAACGCAGGGGGTTGCCCTCTTTGTCTCTTATAATAAAGAAACGATCATACAGATATGCCCAACTGCCATCGGCACGACGGAAACGGTATTCCAGGCTGGATTGACTGACAGTGGTTTCCCTTTTGGCCTGCTCCATCGCTTCCATTACTTTATCATAATCCTCCGGATGAATCCGGTCTTCCCAAAACCGGGGTTCACTGAATACATTGACCAGCGGATAGCCAAAAAGATCCAGGTAACCGGTACCAGCAATAAAGGTTTGATTGGTTTCATAATCGAAATCCCAGATCGCATCACTGGTAGCTTTAGCTACGGCTTCATAACGTTCATTGGTTTGTGAGATCCGGTTCGCATCTTCCTTCTGACGGGTGATATCCCTGATAATTTTGGAACTACCCGTCACGGCCCCTTTACTATCCAGTAACGGGGAGGTGGTGATAGAAACAAATATCTTTGTCCCATCCTTTCTGACATGTATGGTTTCATAATGAATAACCATATCCCCGTTCATTATTTTTGCCAGTATTTCAGCTTCCTCATTTAATGTATCTGGCGGAATAAGTACGTTAACCGTATTTCCTTTCATTTCCCCAGCGGTATAGCCATATATCTTTTCTGCCCCAAGATTCCAGCTGCTGATAACACTATTCAGATTGGTACTGATAATGGCGTCATCTGAGGAATTAACAATAGCGGATAGCAGATTTTGCTGAGACAGGGCCCTCAGCTGATGGGTAATATCACGGCCCACACCCAGCATCCGTCCATCCGGAAGTAAACGGGTCACCCATTCCACTTCCACCGGTGTTCCATCTTTCTTTTTCATGGTTCTGAAATCGAAAATCTGCATTCCACTCGAAACATCCTGGATATTCAACGGCCGGATTTCCAGGTCCTCCGGGTAAAAAAGATCGGCAAGGTTCATCTGCAGCATTTCCTCCCGGCTATATCCCATCGTGTTGGCACCACTGTTATTACATTCTAAGATTTGTCCATTGATGTCATAAAATAGTATGCCGTCAAAAGCCTGTTCGACCAGCGTACGGTATCGTTCTTCACTTTCCCGGATCACATTCTCTGCACTTTTTCGCTCAGTAATATCCACATGGAAACCATCCCAGACAAAATCGCCTTGATCTGTTTTTCGTGGAGTCGATATTATATTCAGCCATTTAATTTCTCCGTTGAAAGTCCGGAAACGTACTTCTTCATTAAACACCGTCCGTTGCTCAAACGATTTTTCTTCCGCCAGGGAAACCAGGGGTATATCTTCCGGTAAAATACAGTTGTACAGCAGGTACGGATCTGCGATAACTTCTTCCGGTGTTTTGCCGGTAAGGCGGGTCACTTCATTACTTACATAAGTAAACCGGCGTTCGTAAAATGATTTACCCACCATTTGATAGATCATCACACCTGGCAGGTTATCACTCAGGGTACGCAGTTGAGCGGCCTGTTCTATGATTTTATCCTGAATTTTTTTCCGTTCGGTTACATCCATAATCACTCCATGCCAGGTAATCGTCCCATCCGGCTCTTTGGTAGGAATCGAATTTCCTTCAATCCAGATCAATCCTTTTTCCGGATGCTGAAACCGGAATTCCAGGTTCCAGGGGGTCAGTTGTAAGGCAGACCGGGTTAAACGTTCTATAAACACTTCCTTATCCTCTTTAACGGTATGGGATAGAAGCGCGCTTACATCCTGATTGATCAGTTCGTGTCCATAACCGAACATATCTTCCATCGCACTACTGGCATACGGAAAACTCATGGATCCATCGGGTTTTAGCTGGAAGGAATAAATCAACCCGGGAGAAGAAGCCGCAATGGATTCCAGTTTATGCTTTTCCTCTTTTAAAGAAGCAGCAGCAATTATTTTTTCAGTAATGTCCACACTGAGTATAAACACCCCTTCCGGCACCGGCTGTATACTCAGTTGTGTCCATATTTCTTCCCCGTCAGGCAGGACAAACCGGTTTTCCATTTGAAAAGGCACTCTTTCGGTAAAACAACGGCTGATCAGCTGATATAGTTCGGTATTTTCAATACCCGGAAATTTTTCTGTCATGCCCGCCCCGATCAGCTGGTCTTTTGTAGTATGCGCCTGGGCAGCAGCGGCCTTATTAACATATTTGTACCTCCAGTCAAAGCCGATAATCTGTACCCCTTCCATCATATTATCAAGAGTGGCCCGGTATCGCTCTTCACTGTCCCTGACTTTCTCCTCAGTCAGGATACGATCTGTCACATCCCGCAGGTTTAATACCAGCCCTTTAATATTATCCTCAGCCAAAAGGTTGGTGGCACTACCTTCTACCCAGATATATCGTCCATCTGCACGCCGATACCGAAAAAGAATATTTAATGATTTTCCCGGCAAATTAATTAATTCTCTGAGCAGGATATTGAGCGACCCCAGATCATCAGGATGTATGTTGGTGCGACTGTCATTTCCGATGGTTGCTTCATCTGAAACCCCGGTAATTTTTGTAGCAGATGGACTTCGGTAAATCACTTTGAACTTTTCGTCCAATACCACAATCACATCCATACTGTTTTCGATCAGGGCCCGGAAATGCTTCTCCCGGTTGACCAGTCTTTCTTCTGCCTCAACCCTGGCCGTCACATCCCGGTAATTAAATACAATTGATCTTACGTTTTCATCCTGCAACAGGTTGGTAGCGTAGCCCTCCATCCAGAGGTATGTACCATCGGTATGGGGGTAACGAAACAAAGCATGTTCAGAACTTCCGGGGGCCAGCATGAGTCGTTTAATACCCTGGTTAATCATCGGTAGATCATCGCCATGTATTAATGCCCTGGGATCCGTTCCCAAAACTTCCGCGTCCGAGCGCCCTGAAATCCGTACTGCCGACGGACTCCGGTAAGCCACTTTAAAATTTTCATCCAGCAGGAGAATTATATCAAAACTGTTTTCGATCAGGGAGCGGAAACGTTTCTCCCGTGCCACCAACAACTGTTCTGCCTTTTTTTGTTCGGTAACATCCCGGAGATTAAACACCATAGCGCGGATATAATCCCGGTGCATCAGGTTGATCAGCACCCCTTCCAAATCAATATATTTCCCGTTATTATGAAGGCTCCTGTAATAAACCACTACAGGTACTCCCGGACTCAACAGCACACTGCGAATCAACTCATTCAGCCTCTCGCGGTCATCCGGGTGTACAATTTCATCCAGGAAATTCATTTTCTTGATTTCCTCATTGGTCCAGCCGGTAATCCGGATAGCCGACGGACTCCGGTACGTGATCTTCATATCCGCATCCAGTAAGGCAATGATATCATTGCTGTTTTCTATCAGGGCCCTGAATTTTTTCTCACTGGCCACCAGTTTCCGTTCGGTTTGAAGGCGGTTAGTAACATCATTCAGCAAGACCAGTTTGGCTTTTTTATTCTGGAATAAAATAGAATGGGCAATCACTTCCACTTCAATAATCTCCCCGTTCTTTTTGCAATGCTTCCAAACGCCCCGGTTGGTATCCTGTGAATTCATTTTCCAGGCATGGTCGAAATGGAGGAAACGTTCCTTATCCGATTCGGGCCGGATATCCATCAGGGTCATTTTCAGGAACTCCTCCCGGCTATATCCATATTTATGGATGGCCATTTCATTTATATCCAGAAACCTGAAATCATCCAGGTCATATACCCACATAGGCATGGGGTTGTTTTCAAAAAGATATCGGTACTGTTTTTCGCTCTGTCCTATTTCCAGGGTGCGTACCTGTACCTTTTCCTCGAGTTCCTCATTATTTTTCTTTAAAGCAGCTGCCAGCAGTTTCTCGGTAGATATATCCTTAACCAAGAAAACATAAGATCGGTCATGCTGGTCATTTTGTATGGCATTGGAAGAAACAGCCCCCGTAAAGGAAGAACCATCTTTCCTGAAAAAACATTTTTCTCCCTTCCACTCCCCTGTTGAGATCAGGGCATTTTCAATTTCCTGAAATACTTCAGGGCCCAGGCGTAAAATACCCAGTTCTCTGGCTGATTTTCCCACTGCTTCCTCTTTCGAAAAACCGAATAGCCGTTCCGCACCCGCATTCCAGGTAAGTATTTCGCTGGAGCCAGCCTTTCTCGACATGACCGCTTCGGACATTTGCTCCGTCAGGTTTGCGAGCTTCCGGACTTCCTCACGGAGCTTCATTTCAGCTGAAATATCAAAACTGACCGAGAGATAGCCTGTCACTTCATTCGCTTCGTTCCGGATAGCCGAAAGTGATGAATGCACATGTACCAGCTCCCCGCTTTTATTAATACGCCTGACCTCTCCTGCCCAGTAATCGTTATTGGTCATGGCCGTAAGTGCTTCTTTGTATTCTTCTGCTGTCAGATCCGTTTTCAATAATTCCACCGAATAACGGCCAATGGCTTCCTCCGCGGTGTAACCGTACAGCACTTCAGCCCCGTGATTCCAGGTCTTAATCACCAGGTGTTCATCCGTAAAATAGAGTGCTTCATAGGCGAGATTAAGCTGGGTATACAACTGGCGCATTTCCGCTTCGGCCATTTTCCTTGCCGTGATATCCCGGATAGCGGCGGCAATGAGTTTGCCTTCCTTTGTTTCAATTGGCGACAAACTGATTTCCACCGGAATTTCTATGCCATCCTTCCGTAGTGCAATCATTTCCACACCGTGTCCCATCCCTCTTTCCCGCGACTGGTCAGTAAACCCTTTTCTGCGCGACACATGTGCTTCCCGCATGTGCTTTGGTATCAATAGCTCCACCTCCAACCCCACCAGTTCCTTCATTGAATAGCCAAAGAGTTTCTCTGCCTGCCTGTTGGCCAATGTAATGACGCCCTGCTCATTTGAGATAATGGTGGCATCCGGAGCCGCTTCCAGCAAGGTGATAAATTTTTGTTCACTCGCCGACTGACGGGAAAATTCAGTCCTGATCCGGAATACAATAACAGCAGTAAGAACAAGTACAATAAACAGTACTGCATATAAAATCAGTTTTGACCAAAACAACGATTTTTCTTCTGCGTTCTGTTGCTGTTCCCGCTCCATGTATTCCAGTTCCTTTAATACCTCGCTGTATTTATTGATCTGCCCCAGCTGTGAACGCATTTCCGTTTTTAAAGCAGCGGTCATTTTATCTCTTTCAAGGGAAGGAAGGGCAAAAAGATTGCTATCAATGAACCCGGCGCTGCGCAATAACCGGGTTACGTATTTACTGAGTGAATCAATAGTGGAAGGTTGTTCTATATCGTTTTTTTCCAGCAGTGTCAGCCGGTTAAGATAGCCGGTCAGCTTAGCCTGGTTTTCGTTTATTCTTACTTTTAACACAGGATCTTGGAGGTTGATATAATCCCGGACCGCCAGAATATAGTCATATGAAGAGAGTTCAACGGCTGTCGAAAGGCTTATCACTTCGGCTGTAAAGGAAACGGTTTGTGCGTTATACCGTACGTCTTCACTTTGTCTGTAGGTAATATAGAAAATGGAGATTACTACCACGAACAGCAGTAACAGCAACACCGATAAAATCTTATTCACCTTTTTTCTTCTCATAATAGCCTTACCCTATAAAAGCGCTGACCGAATATTGTGAAGAATGCGCCTGTATCACAAGCAGATTATAAAACATTAATTTCTCAGAGCAACATTATCCCTTATTATAAATAAAGGACGCTCTGCAATTTCCACCCGCCAACCAATAATACACCTGATTTTCCTCAGGCCCATTGCTGTTTCGGCGGATGATTTTCAAAGAAATATGTAGAAGCACTTAGTAAAATATAATATAGCCAGGTGAATTCTGTTTCACTCAAGTCAACACTAAGAGAAACCTGTTTTCAGCCATGACCGGACGAAATCAAAAATTAGGTGTATCCCCTTACTTTTTTCTTTTGCAATTATGAAATAGAAAATCAGGGCCGGGTAATTTTTTTCCTGATCCGGCTGAGTGTTTCGAGTGTCATGCCCAGGTAGGAAGCGATATATTTAAGAGGCACCCGGTTCGCCAGCGAAGGGTGTGCTTTAAGAAAATAGCGGTATTTGTTTTCTGCTTTAGTGAGCCGCGCAATAAATGCCCTGTTTTCCGCATCCGCATAATATTTCTGCAGGAGTTTACGGACCACAATATTAAACTCCGGGTAACGAATAAATAAATCTTTAAGCGCCGCCAGGGTCATTACATATAACTCTGCGTCTTCCAGCACCTGTATATTCTCCGTAACCGGCCTTGGAATATCCCAGGTGGAAATGGAAGAAACCAATTCATTCTCTGCCGTGATCCAGGTAGTGATATCTTTTGTGCCTTCACGGAAAAAGCCCCTGACAATGCCTTTCCGGATAAAATAAACATGATGGCAGGTCTCTCCTTCTTTCAATAATAATATCCTTTTACTGACCTGACGGGTTACAATGTGGTGGCTGATATACGCTTTGATTTCCGGGCTAAGTGGATGAAAAAACTCCAGCGAGCCGAACAGGGCTTTCAAATCCGTTTCCTGAATATCAGTTCCGGTTGGCATAATGATGTAAATAGGTAATGTAATTATCAAATATAACTAAAAACGGAAAGCGCCTGATTGATAACCAGGCACCAGTCAATCAGGGGAATCGCTGAATAAAAAAACCAACATAAAGGGCATAAAAAAAGAGGCTGTCATAAATAGACAACCTCTTAAATAACGTTTACTAACTCTGAGCAAATTGGACTACTAGTTCCAGTCTGAATTAAGCCTTATCTGTACCTCTTGTGATCATCATAACTGAACCTGCCAGGAATGCAAAAAACAATACCCAGGCTAAAATTGTAACGGTAATCATAATGATAGATTTTAGTAACGTAAATATAACAATAAGAGTGCCATGTTTTAAAGTTTCCGTTTGATTTATATCAAATTTTGAGGGTTTTTATGTATTACTCATAGGATTCTTGCTAAGAGTTTACACTAAAAAACGATCGAAAATTAAACAAACGGCCTTCAAACTACCCTTTTACGTTTACTTGTTAACGTTATCAATATGCTATAAACCGCCGGATATCTGCTCGTCCCCTTTGCTTATAATGAAGTAGTATTACAACTACAAAAGCAGAAAAATGCTGCACCTTTCAATTCTTGATTCCTGCCCCGGCAAGCGGGCTAATACACGGTTTATCCGCCATTTAGGCATCGTATTGGCTGTATCTTCCAGGGTGCTGATTTAATATTCCCCCTACCTTTGTTATATGCTTACAATTTCCACCCGGGGGATACAAATGCCCCCCTCTCCTATACGTAAACTGGTGCCTTACGCGGAAGCGGCCAAGAAAAAAGGCATAAAAGTCTACCACCTGAATATCGGGCAACCAGATATAGAAACACCACCGGCTATCCTGGATGCCGTCCGGAACGCCGATATAAAAGTGCTGGAATACAGCCACAGTGCGGGCAATGAAAGCTACCGGCGTAAACTGGTGCAGTATTATAAAAAAGTCGGGATTGATATCAGTCATGACCAGATACTGATTACCACCGGTGGCAGCGAAGCCATTATGTTTGGTTTTTTCACCTGCCTCAATCCTGGCGATGAAGTGATTATTCCCGAACCCTTTTATGCCAACTATAACGGCTTTGCCTGCGCCGCCGGGGTGAAAGTGGTCCCCATTCCTTCCAGTATTGACACCGGTTTCGCCCTCCCTCCTATTGCTGATTTTGAGAAAGTGATCACCCCTAATACAAAAGCAATCATTATCTGCAGCCCCAATAACCCGACCGGCTACCTCTATAGCAGGACTGAAATGGAAGCTGTAAAAGATATATGTATCAAATTCAACCTGTATTTGTTTAGCGATGAAGCCTACCGGGAGTTCTGTTATGACGGGGAATATGTAAGTGCCATGCACCTGGATGGACTCGATGCCCATGTGGTACTGATGGATACCATCTCCAAACGTTACAGTGCCTGTGGCGCCCGGCTCGGGGCTTTTGTTACAAAGAATAAACAGGTATATGATGCGGCCATGAAATTCGCCCAGGCGAGGCTAAGTCCTCCCGGACTGGCCCAGATTATGGGGGAAGCGGCCGTTGATCTGCCCGAATCCTATTTCGACGCACCCAAGGCAGAATATCAGCGCAGACGTGATCTTTTGGTCAAACGATTGAATGCGATGCCTGGAGTTTTCTGCCCGAATCCCGGAGGTGCCTTTTATGCCATGGCCAAACTCCCCATCGACGACAGTGACCGGTTCTGCCAGTGGCTGCTCGAAGAATTTTCCTGGAATAATCAAACAGTTATGCTGGCCCCTGCCACCGGTTTCTATGGAACAGCCGGATTGGGAAAAGATGAAGTAAGACTGGCTTATGTATTGAATCTGGATGCCATTAACGGGGCCATGGATTGCCTGGAACAGGCACTTAAAGTATATCCTGGCAGGACAGGTTCCTAACCGGAACTACTTTCTTCGCGCTGTTGGGTAAGGTCAGTGCCCGTGGCTAAATTGTGGCTAAAAATCAAGGGATTCCTCCGTCAATGATTTTATATAAATATAATTTCCATTATATTTAAGTTATCTTTTATTCACCTGCTTACATTCCACCCAAAACCAACAATTATGCGAAAAGCACTTCTGCTTATCTTCCTGACATTTATTTCGGGACTTACCCTCCTTGCCCAACAAACGGTAACCGGTAAAATTACAGATACGGGCGGACTGCCGGTAGCTGGTGTATCAATCAAAGCAAAAAAATCAGGAAAAATAGCCCTGACGGGGTCGGATGGCACGTTCACGATTAGTTTACCTGCTGAAGACGAACTTGAAATTTCATCAGTCGGGTATATAAAACAAACCGTTAAAACCGGCAGCGGCTCCATTAATATCAGCCTGGTACAGTCGATCGAAGAACTGGGCCAGGTGGTTTTGGTAGGTTCCCGCCGGGCGGGTCGCGTTAAGACAGAAACCACCTCCCCGGTGGATGTGATCAATGTTTCGCAGGTAAGCGGACCAACGGCCAGAATGGACCTGACTTCCATATTGAATTATACGGCCCCCTCTTTTAATTATAATAAACAAACGGGAAGCGATGGGGCTGATCATATCGATCTGGCTACGCTTCGCGGACTCGGCCCGGATCAGACCTTAGTGCTGATCAATGGAAAACGACGTCACCAGACCGCCTTCGTAGCCATGTTTGGCACAAGAGGACGTGGCAATACTGGCACGGATTTAAACGCTATACCTGCAGGTGCCATTGACCGTGTTGAAATTTTAAGAGATGGCGCTTCCGCCCAATATGGTTCTGATGCGATTGCCGGGGTGATCAATATCATAACTAAAAAAACAGTCAACCAGATTACCGGCTCACTGGGATTGTCTGCCTATTATGACTCAAAATTCAATACGGCATTTGAAAGCAGCCTGCACAAAGATTACGAACACGCCGGAAAATTCGATGGCAAAGCCTTTAACGGAAATATCAATTTCGGCCTGCCCCTCGGAAAAAAAGGAGGGTTTATCAACCTGACCTTTGATGGCACCAAAACCGAAAAAACATTCCGACAGGCTTTAAAGACCGACAATTACCAGCAGGATGATGAGGCCATGTACCTTAATATTTACCGCCGTGGACATGGAGATGCTGAACTCGAAGCCTTCGGATCATTTGTTAACCTGGAACTCCCGGCTTCGTCAAAGACCACTTTCTATGTATTTGGCGGTACCAACAAAAAAAACTCCGATGCGTTTGCCTTTACCCGAAACTGGTCGGCCCGCCCCGATCGTTTCCCTACCAATGCCAACGGTGACCTGATTGTTGTACCCGGTATTATGAAAACCGCCAGTGATGGGGATACCTGGTATAGTCCGCATATCCAGACGGAGATAAAAGATTTTGCGGCCACAGGCGGATTAAAAGGAGTGGTTTTCAATAACTGGAACTGGGATCTCAGCAATACAACAGGTAATAATAATTTTCATTTTTACGGCGATAAAACATTTAATGCCTCATTGGGTTCCGCGCAACAACGTTTTGATGACGGCGGTTTCTCCTTCCTGCAAAATACCAGCAACCTGAACTTCAGTCGTGAATTTGCCAAAAATTTCAACCTGGGTGTGGGTGCCGAATTCAGGTATGAGAATTACAAAATATTTGCCGGTGAAGAAGCATCTTATAAAAACTATGATCCGACCGGTGACAAAGCCACGGGATCACAGGGTTTTCCCGGATACCAGCCGGCCGATGAAGTCAATGCCAAACGACGGGTATTTGGCGCCTATGCGGATGCGGAATTCGATATTCAACCCACCTGGTTGATGAACCTGGCGGTACGCCTGGAGAATTACAGTGATTTCGGTTTCACCCATAACTATAAACTGGCCACCCGGATCAAAGCCTCTAAAACAGTCAACCTCAGAGGATCTTTCAGTACCGGCTTCAGGGCTCCTTCTTTGCAACAGATCAATTTCAGCTCCACTTTTACCACCGTACAGGCAGGAAATATTGCCGAAGTAAAAATTGCACCCAATTACAGTAATCTGGCTAAAGCAGCCGGTATCCCTGATCTCACGCAGGAGAAAAGCATCAGTGGCAGTGCCGGGTTTACCTGGAAAGCCACTTCCGCCCTGAACGTTACAGTAGATGGATACTTAACAAAAATCAAAGATCGTGTGGTAATCAGTGGTCAGTTTGACGGCAGTGATCCAAACCTGGATGCCACTTTACGTTCACAAATGCAGGGGCTTAATGTGAGCCTGGCCCAGTTTTTTGCCAATGGAGTAAATACCACCAATGCCGGACTGGATATAGTTGTCGAGTATAATAAAAAAATCGGTGACAAACGTTTCCGTGCATTGCTGGCAGGCAACCTGCAGACCATGAAGATCGATGAGATCAATGTTCCTGCCAAACTCAGCGGCTCTGCTTTTTTGCAGCAAACCTTCCTGAGCGACCGTGAACAGAAATTTATTTTAGCTTCTGCACCTGGTATGAAAGGAACACTGACCCTGGAATATGGCGTGAAAAAACTTACCCTGGGCACCCGGCTCACCTATTTTGGAAAAGTAACCCTGCTGGGTTATGGTCAGGATGGCCTGGGAATTTCACCCACTGTTCCACTGGATAACGGCAGCGGCGATGTACCCGATCAGTTTAATTATGGAGGAAAACTGGTCTCGGATATTTATATGAGTCATCCTTTGCGGAAAAAACTGACCTTGTATGCAGGGGTAGACAACCTGCTGAATGCACACCCCGATTTTGGGGTAGCAAAGGGTGCAAAAGACTGGGCGTATAATACCGAAACCGGTGGTCCCTGGGATGCCGTACAAATGGGCACCAACGGTACCCGCCTCTTTGTCCGGATAGGATTTAACTTTTGACGATTGCCTGCTATAATTCAAGCCGCTTCATTCCTGAAGCGGCTTATTTTTTATAGAAAAGGCATTAAAGATGAAGAATGAGTAATCAGTAATGAGTAGCTGCCTGAACAGACTTAAAGGAGCAAACATCCAGAGAGAAGAATGAGTAATGAGTAATCAGTAATGAGTAGCTGACTGAACAGGTTTAAAGGAGCAAACATCCAGAGAGAAGAATGAGTAATGAGTAATCAGTAATGAGTAGCTGACTGAACAGACTTAAAGGAGCAAACATCCAGAGAGAA
>JAKQJH010000328.1 GCA_029561255.1 Bacteroidota bacterium
GAAGGATTGTTCCGGATCTCAACGGACACGAAAAAAGAGTCGAGGTCAAAATGGGCGATATGTCGTATTTTGTTTTCAGACACTCACCAAAGTTACTTAAAGCAATATGAACCTGGAATGGCTGAAAACGGGAATGGGGCCACTGAAAGACCTGCTGTCTTTCCTGAACAGTGAAGGAAAGACCACGGACGTGCTGAAGAAACAGGTAATCCGTGAATTACGGAATAACCTGAATATTTTCCATAATGCCTACCTCAATAAAGTTTCCCCGGATATCATGATCGAACTGCTTTCCAATGAAGCAATCCGGAAAGCCATTGAGGAAAATTTTAAATTCAGAAAATTGAAACCCGGCCGTATCGAGCCTTATCATATCCGGGATGACCGGAATAAAAAATATATCGGGTGGGAGGCGGATAAACTGATTGACAAGATTGATGAGAAAATCGAGGAACTGAAGCTGATCAAAAAAATGAATGGAGGGTCTGTGGCCGCGGTAAAGAATAATATTTCACTGATGCTGAGTAACCTCTACTACCGTATGAAATTACTGGCTGACTTTATTAAAGGGCCTAAGTAAGGTAAATATCCAGCAACCCTTCCGGCAGTTCAACCAGCACCTGCTTCTTTTTGTGATCCACTTTTTGCAATGACCCTTCATGCAGGGGAATCAATACTTCTTTTCCTTTTATTTCCAGCCGGCATAATAACTGGTGCGGTTGTTCGATCAGTTCGAGAATCTCGCCTAATGATTCCTTGTTTTCGATAATCGTGTAGCCCAGTAAACTGGCCGGAGCTGTTTTAGCAGCGAATTTTTTAAAATCGGTTTCCGGTAACCAGACAGGTTTTTGTGCCAGTTTCATGGCCGCTTCCCGGGTATTGACGCCTTCGAGTTTGATATAAATTTCTTCTTCCGATTTGATTTTTGTGGATTCAATAAACCAGGGAAGAAAGGAATTCTTCTTTTCTTCCACGAATAAGGCGCTGAGTCCTTTGAGGGAAGTCTTTTTACCCAGCTCATGTTTTAAAAGCAATTCTCCCTGCAGGCCATGCACGGCCACGAATTTTCCTATGTTATAATATTCTGCCATCGGTTAGCTGCGAAAATAAAGTATTTGAGCGGCGTTGGCCGGGGATAAATTTGCCTGCGGCAAAAGAGGGTGGCCACGAAAGCACACGAAAGAGCACGAAGGCCCCCTAAATCCCCCGAAGGGGGACTTCAGACTCCGATTTATAATAAAGTCATTTACTGTTTTGAATTGCGTATTTACTCCCGCAAAGCCAAAAAGAGTTTTCGATTTTCGGAATGTCTTATAAAGCTTTGCGGGAAATTTTACGCAAGACTAAGAGTAAGAATTGACTAAATTCTTCGAGTCTTCTAAGTCCCCCTTCGGGGGACCTGCCTACCGGACAGGCAGGTTTAGGGGGCCTTCGTGTTCATCCGTGTGATCCGTGGCACCCGGCTGTCTCAGACAGCTATTTGCACAGCAAATCCATTCGTGCGTTTTCGTGTGCTTTAGTGGCCAAACAAAAAAATCCCGGCCAACGGCCGGGATTCATGAACTTTCAGGATGCGGACATTTTATTATCCTTCACCACCGCCACTGCCTTCTGGTCTGCGCTCAGGTCTGCGACCTGTGCTGGGAACTCGTCTGGCTCTTTTCTGGCGGTAGGCCTCTTCCTGGCGTCTTTTCACTTGTGCTTCGTGCTCTGCACTCCACTTCGTGAATTTCTCCATGGCTGTAGCATCATCAAACAGTCCGAGGCTAACGCCACGGAGCAGGTGTTTCAGGAACAACACGCCCTTGAAGCTGAGGATACGGCGAACAGTATCGGTGGGTGTAGCACCTTTG
>JAKQJH010000352.1 GCA_029561255.1 Bacteroidota bacterium
CCATTCAGCAAAGTTCACCAGCATGGCGGATTTGAATTTGCGGTTTTCCAGCAGACTCAGTTCTCCACCGGAACGAATCTTGGCAAATATGCCGGCGATCTCTGTACTGGTATAGTCTTCTGCATAGATTTCTTCCAGTCCGTGATCACTGATGCTGCTCTGATTGGCCACAAAAAAATCATGGCGTTTCTTCATAGCGGCCAGGTAATCATTGTACGTACTGATAGAAACATCCGACGCTTTTTCTAAAGCGGTCAGGTAGTTGTTGAAGCCGGCCGCCGTGTCCACATTCATGGCTTTATCCGGGCGGAATGCCGGCAGCACTTTTACGCCCCAGCCACTCTGACGGATCTGCTGATGATATTGCAGGTTATCCACCGGATCATCCGTAGTGCATACCACTTTCACTTTCATTTTTTCCAGCAGACTACGTACGCTGTACTCTTTTGTCTGCAGCAGGGCCGAAGCTTTATCATATACCGTTCTGGCAGTATCTGCATTCAGGATCTCCGTGATGCCGAAGTACCGTTGCAGTTCGAGATGGGTCCAGTGATAAAGCGGGTTACGCAGAGTATAAGGTACCGTGGCGGCCCAGGCCTGGAATTTTTCCCAATCAGACTTATCACCGGTGATATAAGATTCATCCACTCCATTGGTGCGCATCGCTCGCCACTTATAGTGGTCGCCGTTCAGCCATACACGGGTGATATTATCAAACTGTTTGTCTTCCGCGATTTCGTTAGGGGGAAGGTGATTGTGATAGTCGATGATGGGCATGTCTTTTGCATAGCCATGATAAAGATCCTGCGCGGTCTTATTGTGCAGCAGGAAATTTTCATCCAGAAACTTTTTCATACTGTTACGTTTTATAGTGGGTGCATTGCTGCACAACGTTGTTGCCTTTTAAACTCCGCTGAATGCGGTAAAACCTCCGTCTACTTTTATCGTAGTGCCGGTCACAAAGGAAGAAGCATCACTCATCAGGTAGACCAGGGCACCGGTCAGGTCCTTCGGATCACCGAATTTTTTATACGGTGTACCCGCAATGATCAGGTTGCCTCTTTCAGAAAGATTGCCCTTTCCATCGGTCAGTAATAACCGGTTCTGTTCGGTCAGGAAGAATCCGGGAATGATCGCATTCATCCGGATCTTATCGCCATAGCGGTTGGCCAGTTCTACGGCAAACCACTTATTAAACATTTCAATGGCGGCTTTTCCCAGGCTATAGCCCATTACCTTGGTTAAAGCTCTTTCCACACTCACAGAAGAGATATTGACAATACTGCCACTACCATTTTCAGCAATCGCTTTTCCAAAGATGAGGGTGGGGATGATGCTGCCCCAGAGATTCATGTCCATGGCTTTTTTCATACCTGACGCACTCATGGAAAAAATATCATCACCAGGTTGGAGAATCCCTTCAGGAATATTTCCTCCGGCACCATTGACCAGTCCGTCA
>JAKQJH010000306.1 GCA_029561255.1 Bacteroidota bacterium
TTTTTATAATTACAAAAAAGTGGATCCCGAAACGGAGGATGGAAAAGCCAAATATGCCTGGCGGGCCAAATTTTTTGAACTCTGCGCCAAGCACAATGTTACCCCCGCCGAAGCCTGCTTTAATTTCGGCTTCCGTATTCCAGGTGTGAATTCGGTGGCATTAAGCACTTCCCATCCGGAGAAAGTAAAACCCAATATAGCCATGGCCACCTGCGAAGTACCGGTCTCCCTATGGGATGATATGAAGGCGAATGGGTTGCTGGAGGCGGATTATCTGATTAATAATTTGTAAGGGAATGGGAAATGGGAAATGGGGAATGGGGAATGGGGAATGGGGAATAGGAAATAGGAAATGGGGAATGGGAAATAGGAAATAGGGAATGGGAAATAGGAAATAGGGAGTCAATAGGTTGAAAAGTTATAATCGGGCAATTACGCTGTTTTGTATTTATTAGCCCGAAGGGCTTAAATTATTAATAGCCCCCGGTGAAACCGGGGGTAGGGTTGAAGATGATCTCACCAACCCCAACGGGGTTGAACTAATAAGTTGAACGGTTGGATTTAATTCCCGAAATTCAACCTGCAATTGCTGCCATGAAAAGATCAAGCTTCCTTATTTGCTGTCTGCTGTTTTGTTATACTGCCATACTGCATGCACAAAAAACTGACACTAGCGACGCCCGCTTCCGTCCACTCCTGCATTTCACCCCCAAGGCCAATTGGATGAATGACCCCAACGGGATGGTTTATTACAAAGGCACATATCATTTATTCTATCAGTATTACCCCGACGGCAATACATGGGGACCGATGCATTGGGGACATGCGACCAGTACCAATCTGATGAACTGGGTACATCAGCCTGTCGCTTTGTATCCTGATAGTCTTGGTATGATCTTCTCCGGCAGCGCCGTGGTGGATATGAACAATACTTCCGGTTTTGGGAAGAACGGACAGGTGCCGCTGGTCGCCATCTTTACTCAACACGATGAAGCCGCGATGAAGAAGGGGAGTAAAAGTTTTCAAAACCAAAGCATCGCGTATAGTCTGGATGAAGGCAAGACCTGGATCAAGTATAAAAACAATCCGGTACAGCGTAGTCCGGGATTG
>JAKQJH010000366.1 GCA_029561255.1 Bacteroidota bacterium
ATCTTCAAAAACGCTGATAATCGGCCCAAAAAGTCAGCAAACAACTCTTACTTCGAAGAATTTTCATATGGCAAGCAATCGTTAGAGGTCAGTCCGTTTCTACGGAAGGGCCTTTTTTGTTTAAAGGCCTGCTAAAGTAGCAATTAATTCAGATCAACAAAACATCCGGGGCCTTTTTTTTAATATTTTCTATCCACAGTCTGTGTGTATTAAATAACTGCAATCCACCTCCTTACCCGCTCTCCCGGCTTTACTATAACTTCATGTCCAAATTCACCATATGGCGATTCGCATTTTTATCACCGGGGGCACTTTTGATAAGGAATACAACGAAATCACCGGTCAGCTCTATTTCAACGACACGCATATGCACGACCTGCTCGACATGGGTCGTTGTAAAGTACCCGTGGAGATCAGAACCCTGATGATGATCGACAGCCTGGAAATGACTGAGGAGGACCGCGATCTGATCGTTCACCAGTGTAATAACTGTGATGAAGACCAGATTGTGATCACTCACGGAACCGATACCATGGCTGAAACAGCCTCCATCCTCGCTCAACGGGTGAAAAATAAAACCGTAGTCCTCACCGGTGCCATGATCCCTATTAAATTCGGTAGTTCCGACGGACTCTTTAACCTGGGCAGTGCACTTGCTTTTGCCCAAACATTACCCGCCGGTGTATACGTGGCCATGAATGGCCGGTATTTTCAGGCGGATAATGTGCGTAAGAATAAGCAGACGGGGATGTTTGAGGAAGTGAGATAGGGAGTGGTGAATGGTGAGTGGTGAGTGGGGGCTGAAAGCGGGACGTGGACTCATTTTTTAGTTACTTACCTAAAGAAGAAGAGAAACGGTATTGGTGCCTTTGTATAAAATGATCCTCTCCATCGTATTTCACCATTTTTGTAATGGTGAGCACTTTACCGGATAACTTCATAATACGTTGCATCGTGGCCATGCGGTTATCATTGCCATCGGGTCCGCGGTATTCGAATACCAGTAATAATTTACCCTTTTCTTCTTTTCGTTCCACCAGTTTCATCTCGTTTAATACAGTGCCATTCTCCCGGATGATATAGCGGCTGTCCGCATTTTTATGAGGTTCATCGGTATAATAGATAAACTGATCAAAACTGGAATCGCTGACCATTTCAAACAGGGTATTGGCAGGAATGGATACCGGCTTATTACTGTTATAGTCGAGATAAGTGAGCTGCCCTTTCCATTTACCAGAAAGGGAATGGAAATCACTGATCGTGGTTTTATTTTCCAGAGTTACTGATTGTGCCTGTACAGGGTTTGCAAAAAGGATGATAACAAGAATAGCAGCTACAGCCGTTTTCAAAGGGGCATTGATTTTTACCTTTTTTCTATTCTGCAATAAGTAATCAATGGAGAAACGGCCGCTGCCAGCAAAAACCGTAAGGACATAGGCCCAGAATAACGTCTGCTGAAAATACATACCGGTCAACGGTTCGGGCTTATCAAACCAGATAAAGGAGATCACAAAAAACTGGAACGCCAGTTGAAAGGCATTAAAACGGGTCAGCAAACCAAGGGCAATGCCAATCCCTCCTACAAACTCTCCCCAGGAAGCCAGGGTGGCCCAGAAGGCCGGGGAAGGAAAAGTAAATCCAAGACCAGCGACCTGGTCATTGAACCAGCCGGGAGCGGCGAGTGTGTTCATTTTTGGCCAACCGGCATGAATGGCGATACTGAGTCCGATATGCAGACGGAATAAAAGCCAGCCGGTATTGAGCAAGGTGTCTTTGGGCAGACTATTACCCATCAGTAATTGTTGTATTCTTTGTTTCATGTTTGATTTTGTTTCGGTAAAGATGCACTGCCATCAGAAGCTAGTCGCTCCAGATCATGATTTGAGCCAAACCCGACAGGTATCAGATAAAAAAAGCCGCCTCAAACAAGATTTGAGACGGCCAGAACAAACGTAAAATATTGAATATTATATTATTATAGTATTACTGTTCATTGTCGTAATAAGTAAAATCTTTGCTGATAAATCCATTCTCCACCGTTAAGATGGCACAAATCGGTAGCTCAAACAGGGTTCCGTCGGGGGCCGTTCCTTTAGAAATAAACTCCACCGTAACATATTTGTCGCCGGAAGGGTAAACGCCAATCACACTATCACGGAAATTGGTGAAGAGCGCATTCAGTTCTTTGTACTTTTTCACAGTCTCCGCCCGGGTTTGTTTCACAATCCCTTTTCCGAAAGAAGGATCTTTGAACTCGGCGGTATCCGTATACAAGGCAGCCATGCCTTCCCAGTCGTGCTGATTGAACCGTTCAAACAGCAGCCGGGCCACGCCTTCCGGATTATTTCCGGTGCTGGTGGGCGCAGGACTTGCCAGTTGTTCTTTTGCCGGTTCGTTTTTACAGGCAGTCAGGCAGTAAATTGCCAATGCAGGAAGAAGGGGGAGCAGACGCATAAAATGGTTTTTGTGAGGCTAATTTACTTTTTTTTCACCCTTCCAGGGCAAAACAAATCCACGGCCTTCATTCAGGGTGATGCCGTATACTTTGTTACCCTCAACATAACCGGAATGATAATAGGTACCGCTTTGATCCTGGGTGGTGAAGGCAAAATAAATTTTGCCCCAGTCGGTATTCAGGAAACCGCCGGTAAACGGATAGCCATAGAATTCGCCATCAAATTTTTTACCCTCCACCCG
>JAKQJH010000397.1 GCA_029561255.1 Bacteroidota bacterium
CCGTTATTGATGACGATTTCCGCGTCAGGAGCGGTGCTTACATCTTTTGGAACGGCAAATTTGCCGCTGTTGATGTTTTTAATTCTTACTATATCCCCGTCTTTCAGCTGGGCATTTGCGGCCGAAAGCAGGCCAAAGCTGAATAATACAAGGAGAAAAGGATTGCGTACAGGTTTCATGTGTAATGGTTTTGATGACAGGGTAAAACTAACCTGCGCATCAAAGCGGTGCAATTACACATTTGGGTAGTACTCCGATCTACCTCCCCGGCCCATATAATGCCTTCCCGCTTCTTACACCCGTATGTTTTTCATTATCAACCGTCAGTTGACCGTTTACGATCACATAATGAAAGCCTTTGGAATAGGCATGGGGCTTATCAAACGTAGAGACATCCTGTACTTCGTTTTCATCAAAGATGACGATATCCGCTGCGAAGCCGGTCTTTAGCAATCCGCGGTCGGCTAACTGGAATTTCTGTGCAGGAAGGGAGGTCATACGGCGGATGGCTTCTTCGAGGGTGAGTACTTTATCCACCCTGACATATTTACCCAGTACCCGGGCATTGGTGCCATAGCCACGGGGATGCGGCATGCCGGCGTTGAGCACACGGATGGTGGCATCGCTGGCAAACATGTTGAAGGGGTATTTCATGATACGTTTCACATCTTCTTCGCCCATGCCATGAAAGACGGCGGATGCGCCGCCTCTTTTCATGATATCAATGACGGTCTGCGCTTCTTCTTTAGCCTTATGCTTCCGGCCCATCATTAAATTGATTTGTTCGATGCTCTTACCATTATAAGTGGTATCGGGGGCGAAGTAAGCAATGACTGCATAACTCAGGTGTTTGAGCTTTCTTTTTTTCAAACGGGCTAAGATGGATTTCACCACATATTTATTGGTGGCCGGATTTTCCAATCTGGCTTTAATGGAATCCTGTCCGTCGGCGAGTATTTCATCTGGTATTAATGTACTGATCGACGTACTGCTGGCGGTATAAGGATACTGATCGATCGTGACTTCAATTCCTTCTTTACGGGCGGCTTCGATCATGGGGACGGTGATCTTACTACGTCCCCAGTTTTGTTGTCCGCTGAGTTTGAAATGCGAAATCTCCACGGGGATTTTTGCTTCCCGTCCGATGGTCAATGCTTCTTCAATCGCCTGTGTCACACTATCACCTTCATTACGCATATGCGAAGCGTATAAGCCATTATATTTAGCGGCTACTTTGGCCAAGGCCACGATTTCATAAGTCTTGCTGTACGTACCGGGGATATAGATCAGTCCGGTAGATAAGCCCACGGCCCCATCTTTCATGGCTTTGTCCACGATATTTTCCATCTTTTGCAATTCTTCCGGAGTGGCATCGCGGTTGGCTCGTCCCATCACGGCTTTGCGCACATCATTATGTCCCACGAGGGTGGCAATATTGATGGAGGTCTTCAGCGAATCCACCCAACGCAGGTATTTGCCAATGTCCACATGCGAGGAACCGCAGTTGCCGGTCACGCAGGTAGTCACCCCATCATAGATAAAACTT
>JAKQJH010000013.1 GCA_029561255.1 Bacteroidota bacterium
ACAAACGTATTGCCGTCTTTCACCTGCATGAATACCCAGATGCTGAGGATGAGTGAACCGAGAATACTACCCGAGCCAATCAGGCCGATCAGTGTTTTGGATAAATAGTTTCTGCCCAGCCCGTTGATCAGGAAGCCCAGCAAGGGCAGCAGGGGAATCAGGTAAACTATCTGTAAAGCGTTATTCATATACTATTTCCCGTCCGGGGCCTACTGTTTTAATCGGTTTAAAAAATTCACATCCACCGAATGTATATTACGGTACATCATTACAATAATGGCCAGTCCCACGCTGACTTCCGCTGCCGCCACCACCATGATAAAAAATACAAAGATCTGTCCGTCGGTACCTGCTGTACCGGCCAGGTCACCCGCTTTGAAAGCCGCGTTCATATGCATTTTGGAAAAGGCCACGAGGAGCAGGTTCACGGCATTCAGCATGAGTTCTATGCACATGAAAATGATGATCGCATTGCGGCGGGTCAGTACCCCTACAATCCCTATACTGAACAGGGCAATTGACAGGATGATATAATTAAGTATCGGCATATCGTACGTTTAGAAGGCTGGTGAACCGTAGTTCAATACCTTCCTGGTTAGTTAAATAATTTACTCTTTCTTCCCGATCACCACGGCTCCCACCATCGCACTCAGAAACAAAACACTGCTGATTTCAAACGGTACCACATAGGTGGTAAAGAGTTCTTTTCCGAGGTTCTTGATCAACCCGATGTTTCCCTGGTTCACTGAAGCTACCTGCTCCTTTGCTGCCGCATCTTTCAACGCAGCCACCAGGACCAGCATCAGACAGCCTCCGGCCAATGCCCCGGCAATTTTCAGCCAGCGGTTTTTTTGTGGTTCTGTTTCCTTATTCAGGTTCATCAGCATTATCACAAACAGGAACAATACCATGATCGCCCCGGCATACACAATAATGTTCACGATCGCCAGGAACTGTGCATTGAGCAGGATATAGTGGCCGGAGATTGCAAAGAAAGTGGCAATCAGCCACAGCACGCTGTAGACAGGATTCTTACTGGTCACCATCATCAGGGCGCTGAAAATAGCCACCACCGAGAGGAACCACCAGAGTATATCA
>JAKQJH010000022.1 GCA_029561255.1 Bacteroidota bacterium
GATCAGAATCCTGGTTACTAATCAACCGGATCTTAATAATGAAAGCGGCCCCGAATCGGGGCCGCTTTTTTTTGCCTGCGGCAAAAATGGGTGGCCACGAATTGACACAAAAGGTCACGAAAAAAATACAGGCCACGGATAACACAGATCAACACGGATAGAGAAAAATACTCGCAGGAGCTGTATTGACTACTAACTACCGACTACGAACTACTAACTTGTTCTGGAGGGGCTGTTTCCTGACAACTGACATCTGACATCCGACAACTTTCTCTCAGGAGGTGTATTGACCTGCCTACCGGCAGGCAGGCTACTAACTACCGACTACGAACTACTAACTTGTTCTGGAGGGGCTGTTTCCTGACACCTGACACCCGACACCTGACACCTTCTACCTGATCAGCGTCACCGTCCCCCTACTCACCAATGGCAATCCATTAAACCCTTTCCCTTTCGCAGACCAGATAAACACACCGGTATCCTGCAGTATTCCTTTTACTCTTCCATCCCAGCCTTTTGCCGGATCGGTGGAAAGAAATATCCGCTGCCCCCAACGGTTAAAAATTTCAAAGCGGATTTCTTCCACGCCTACTGGGGAAAAGGATAGCATGTCATTTAATCCATCGCCATTGGGGGTAAAGGCAGATGCCACATATACGGCAGGACCTTTCATGAAACTGATTTTCACCGAATCCTTGTCCGAACAACCCACTTCATTGGCGACGGTTAGCATGTATTCTATATTCTGATCACCCGATACAGTCGGATGCATGATAAAGGGGTCGTCCAGTCCGGTGGGCGGTGACCAGCTATACAACAGATTCGGACCCGTACTGCTGTTGCCAATCAGTTGATACGATTGTCCGATTGGAAGAACCCGGTCCGGACCGGCATCGGCTTTTACGGATTCATAAATCAGAATATCTTTTGCCACCGAATCTTTACATCCAAGATCCGATTGCACGGTCAGCCGCAACGCCAATGGATAAGGCATAGTGCCTGAAACCGGGTGCGTATACGTAATGGATGGTCCCGTTCCTATCACCCGATTATTGTGTAATTCGCGCCAGGTCCAGGTAACCGGTAAAGAACCGGCAACAGATACCGTGCGGTCATTCAACTGCAATGGCTTGTCTTTGCAGGCCTGGCCACTCCAGTCAAAATTCACCTGCAACCCGCCAGGATAAATTTTTGCCGTACTGAATACGGAATCGGAACATCCGGCCGGGTTGGTAACTCTTAAGCGGACCTGAAACGTGCCTTGTTGCGGATATAAATAAATCGGATGCTGTATGATGGAGGTATCATTCAGGATAGAAGGCACGCCGAAATCCCAATGATAACTATTCACCGCATTATTGGTATGCAGGAAGCCCGCGATATTATCATTACAGTTGATGATCGCATCGGGCTTACGTATTTCGCAATCATACACATTCACCTGGTAATCCTTGCGACTGGTATTGATTAATTTCCCATTCCGGTATTCCTCCATTACCATGGCCAGGGCAAAGGCACCGGTACGATCCGGTGTGCCACTAAAATTCCCCTTTTCATCCAGGGTCATGGGAGGAGCTCCGCCTGCCGGATTCGCTTCTGTATAACCATTTCTGAAAAAGATCGGGAAAAAACTGGTGGTAGCTGCATTCACTTTCATATAGGATGGAGCCGGCCTTACTACGACAGAATCACCATCCGGATCACTGAATTGAAATTGATACTGTAGCGGTTTCCCTTTACAGGCATAAATCACCGAGTCATTCAGACTGGCCGGACTGCTGTTCACGTCCACACTATCATGCGAAGGGATATAAGTGACATAAGTCAATGCCTGTCCACCCACCGGGATGGAGTTGACCATTTCGATGCCGCCATTCCCCGCATCGCTCTGAAGATTACCTAAGCCGTTGCGACAGCAAATCGTATAGTAAAAGGTAAATCCCTCCGGACTATAGGGCAAGCCCACCTGCTGCGTATAGGTTCTTTCTTCGATACAGAAGGTCGGGTCATTAACAGAACAATACGTCTTCGAAGAATAGGGAAGCACCCGGACAACCGGATTCGTCATGATATACTCGCGATAGATCTGCGGATGAATATTGCGGGTGAGGTCGGTGGAGTTGATCATACTGATCACGGGATCATTCAGATCCGCTTCAGTAAAACAATCCCGGTACAACTTCAGCGTGAGTTCATATACATACTCATTACCGAAACGGTTGATAAACCGGTAACTGATCTGCCCGCCGGCAAACTGTCCGCCGGAAGCAGAAAAAAAATTGATCAGCAATAAAAGGGTAATGGCTGGTTTCAGCCCTAAAAACCGCATTGATAAATTTACAAATTCTGTCTTTCAGTTACCGCAAGAATCTGCAAACGGTTAATTCAGCAACTCAGCCAGTTTGGCTTCCAGCGCCGCGCCACGAAGCGATTGGGCAATGATCTTTCCCTGGGGATCCACCAACACATTAAAGGGAATGCCATTGAACCCGTAAAGGGCCACTACCGGACTGCTCCAGAATGCCAGATCACTTACCTGTGGCCAGGTGAGTTTATCATCCATGATGGCTTTTACCCAGGCCTCTTTTTGTCCGGGCCGGTCCAGCGACACCCCCAGGATGGTGAAGTTTTTATTCTTATACTTATTATACGCATTTACCACATTGGGATTTTCCATCCGGCAGGGGCCACACCAGCTGGCCCAGAAATCCACCAGCACATATTTACCCTGGAATGAACTCAGTTTGATGGTATTACCGGAGGGATCGGGCAGACTGATCTCCGGTGCACTCATCCCAATCAGGTTGGGAGAAGCTTCCTCTTCTTTTTCCAATATTGCTTTGACACTGGCTACTCCCTGGTGATTAGGAAAAGCAACTGCCAGCTCATTCACGATTCCGGTCACTTCTTCATTACTGAGGGGCTGCAGACCAAATCCTTTATTGCCGGCCATGCTTTGATAATAACCCACTATCATAATGGACAAAGCCGGATTCTTACTGCCCTTAATAGTCGTAGTGGTAAAGGTTTTCATCTCACCGGATATACGCATGCCTTCTGCATTCAATGGGACAAATAAACTATCCGGAGCGTTTTGCTTCATGAGACTGTCAGCCCGGCGGGCCAGCGGAAATATAGTTTGCAATCTTGAATTAAATCCGGTCATGAAATCTTTCAGTTGCAGACTTACCGGTGATCCTTTCACTTCATAAGATTCCACAAACTGGTTGTTCTCTTTATTAAAAGTTGCATCCAGACTGATGGATGAAACATCATTAATAATCGCAGCAATCGGATACTCGTTCTGATCCAGGCGGAGATTGTACACCCGGGATTCGGAGAGCGGGGCGGTCAGTTTATATTTCCCGTCTTTGCCCAGTTCAGCAGAATCCAGGATGACCCCGTTCTGAGGGATCATGGGCACTTCTTCCAGGTAGATCATCCGGGCAGTATTATTCGTGATCGTTCCTCTCACTTCAAACTGGCTCCCGGTCTTTTTCCCTTTACAGGAAGTCAACAGGCTCATGGCGGCAATCACTACAAATACAAGTCTCATTATTTTGAATTTAAACGTTCGAGTAATAAATCATTGGTCATTTTGGGATCGGCCTTCCCTTTGGTCTGCTTCATCACTTCCCCTACAAAAAGGGCCAGTAATCCTTTCTTTCCTTTTTGATATTCGGCCACTTTGGCGGCAAGTTTTTCCAGTACGGCATCCACCACGGGTACCAGCTCCGAGGCATCGGATTGCTGTAGCAGATTGTTATCAGTAGCGATCTGTTCCGGATCCTTTTCTGGTGATTGCATCAGCAACGTGAATAAACGGGAAGAAGCCATGGAGAAACTGAGTTTGCCGGCATCCACCAGTTGTATCAGCTTTGCCAGTTGCACCGGGGCCAACGGGAATTCATCAATCTCCTGGTTGTTTTCATTCAGCCAGGTCTTTACCGGACCCAGTATCCAGTTGGCCGCAGCCTTACTGTTGGGGGTATGACTGATTACGGCTTCAAAATAATCGGCCAGCAGTTTATCTTCTGTCAGCACCATGGCATCATACTCGGTCAGCTGTAAAGCCATATATTTTTTGATCCGTTCCTCCTGTAACACTGGAATGGCCGCACGAATGGATTCAATAAAAGCATCTTCAAGATGGAAGGGTGTCAGATCCGGATCCGCGAAATACCGGTAATCATCCGCATCTTCTTTATCCCGGATTGAAAAAGTAGTGTTGTTATTCGCATCAAAACTCCGGGTTTGCTGACGAATCACTTCTCCATTTTCGAGCAGGTTGATCAGACGGGCCGCTTCCACTTCAATGGCCCTTTTCACATTACGGATGGAATTGAGGTTCTTTACTTCCACGCGGGTGCCCAGCTTCGGATCGCCTTTTTTCCGTACTGATATATTGGCATCACAGCGAAGGCTTCCTTCTTCCATATTGCCATCGCAGATATCCAGGTAGCGCACGAGTTTGCGCACTTCAGTGAGATAAGCAAACGCTTCTTCGCTGCTGCGGATATCCGGCTCCGTTACAATCTCCACCAACGGGGTGCCGGCCCGGTTATAATCGATACAGGTATTTAGTTCATCCACATCATGCAGGCTTTTCCCCGCATCCTCTTCCATATGGATCCGGTTCAGCCGTATTTTCTTCTCTCCTTCTGTTGTCTTAATTTTTACATACCCGTTCTTACAGATCGGGGTGGTATGCTGCGATACCTGGTAGCCCTTGGGCAGGTCGGGATAGAAATAATTCTTCCGGGCGAAATAATTGTGCTTTTCAATTTCACAATGACAGGCCAGACCCATTTTAATGGCATGTTCAATGGCCCGGCGGTTCATCTTTGGCAAGGTACCGGGATGACCGAGGGTGATGGGACTGACATGGGTATTGGGCTCCGCCCCATAGGCAATAGAGTCGCCACAGAATAACTTGCTTTGGGTGAGCAACTGGGCATGCACTTCCAGTCCCACCACTATTTCGTATGTACCGCTGTTTTCCATTTTATGAAGGGCAAAAATAGCCCATTTGGGCCAGTACAGCGGCGTAAAAAA
>JAKQJH010000034.1 GCA_029561255.1 Bacteroidota bacterium
AACAAGGTATGTGATAACTATGAAAACAAAACTACCGTAACCGGTCGCGGATCCGGATATGGCCGGAAGGCCGGATATGGTCAGGGACAAGGAAGGGGCCAGGGCAGATGCGGCGGCAATGGACCGGGCAACTGCCGGAGAAGGTCCTGAGTAAAACGGGATGCGGAAAGTGAACGAACAGGTTAAACCAGTGAAGGCTATTTTTCCAGCTGGTGTTTAAGTTTAACAAACAAGAACGGAAATGATCACTATTATCAGACCCTGGAAACAGGAAGACCTCGAAGACCTGGTATTGTATGCCAACAACAGGAATGTCTGGAATAACCTGCGCAATTATTTTCCGCATCCTTATACTACTGAAAGCGGACTGGCCTGGCTGGAAAAAGTAGTGGATGCGCCTTTGCCGGCCATCAACTTCGCCATTGAGGTGGATGGAACAGTGGCCGGAGGCATTGGATTGATCCTGAACGGGGATGTTTATATCAAATCAGCGGAAGTCGGCTACTGGATCGGGGAGCCCTTCTGGGGGAAAGGTGTGGCTACAGAAGCGTTGCGGCAGATTACGGAATATGCATTTACCACGTTTGACCTGGTTCGGTTGTATGCGGAAGTGTTTGAGAGTAATAAAGCGTCCATGCGTGTACTGGAAAAAAACGGGTATTACCTGGAAGGCGTGCGGAGAAAATCCGTTTTCAAGAATGACCTGCTGATGGATGATTATATCTGGGTAAAACTGAGGGGCTGGTAGAAAACCATAGCACCTGTTTAATACCCGTATTGTTATTTTAATCTGTATTGCACTTATATATTTTCATCTGACAAATTTTGTTATGTACCTGCGTAAAAATATTGCGACCAGTGAGTCCGGTTTTATTTTCAATCCTGCCACCGGTGATTCATTTTCTGCCAATCCAGTGGCTGCTGAAATCCTTCTACAATTGAAACAGGGTACCGGGGCCACACAGATCAAAGAATGGTTGCTCGAATCTTATGAAGTGGAACCGCTCCGTCTTGAAAGAGACTGGGATGAATTTATTAACCAGCTGAAGGAAGCGAATCTTCTCGAAAGCTGAAACTTGCTATATGAAAACGCCCGACAATTGGCTCACCATTGCGGTGACAGGACTGAATGCCATTGACAGCCCCGGTCCGGGGATCGCTGTGATCCGTGCTCTCCGGGAAGGCCTGAACCGGCCGGTACGGATCATCGGATTATCCTATGAGACCCTTGAGCCCGGTATATATATGCACGAAGTAGTGGATAAAACTTACCAGATTCCCTATCCGGCTGCAGGCACCACAGCCCTGATAAACCGCCTGCAGTATATCCATGAAAAGGAAAACCTGCAGCTCATCATCCCCAATTTTGATGCGGAACTGCCGCAGTTTATCAAACTGGCTCAAACGCTCCGCTCAATGGGCATTGCTACTTTCTTACCTGCTGCCGAACAGTTTGAGGCCCGGGACAAAGTGAATCTCTACCAGTTTGGTCAAAATAACCAGTTACTGGTTCCCCGTGATAAAATCATACATACTGTAGCTGAATTACAATCCTGTGAGGACGCTTTTGGATATCCCCTGGTGGTGAAAGGAAAATTTTATGATGCGGTGGTAGCTTATACGCTGGAACAGGCACAAAAAGCATTTTATAAAATTTCTGCCAAATGGGGCTTACCCATCATTGTACAGGAGTTTATTACCGGTACCGAAATCAATATTGCGGTATTGGGTGATGGAACAGGTCGCATGATCAGTGCCATCCCGATGCGAAAATTATATATCACGGATAAAGGAAAGGCTTGGTCCGGTATAACGCTGGAGGATGAATCATTACTTCAGCTGGCACAGGCATTCACCGATGCCACGAAGTGGAAGGGTGGCTGTGAACTGGAAATCATGCGTACGGCAAAAAATGAATTATATATAATGGAGATCAATCCCCGCTTCCCCGCGTGGATCTATCTCACGGCAGCAGCCGGACAAAATCAGCCGGCGGCACTCGCCCGGATGGCGCTCGGGGAAGAGCAACCTGTTTACGAAGGCTATGAAGCCGGAAAAATATTTGTCCGCTATTCCTGGGATCATATTACTGACATCAAGGAGTTTCACCAGATCAGCGGGAAGGGAGAATTATAATAATTGAATGTATTTACTATGAAAAAAATATATGAAAGTCCGGTTATCCAGAAGATGAATGGCGGTCTGATGAATAAATTCGGTACCCGGACAGAATACGAGCCCGTAAAACAAATCGATGGCGTATCCGTGCAATCGCTGATGGCAGAATATGGCTCTCCTCTATTTGTATTGAGTGAGCGGACTTTACGCCGCAATTATCAGGATGCTTACCGGGCTTTCAGTACGAGATATCCTAGTATCCAGTTTGCCTGGAGTTATAAAACGAATTACCTGAATGCAGTTTGTCGTGTCTTTCACCAGGAAGGCAGCTGGGCTGAAGTGGTGAGTGGATTTGAATACCAGAAAGCATTGGGAAATGGCGTACCCGGAAATAAAATCATTTTCAATGGTCCGGAAAAAACAAATGAAGAGTTGAAACTGGCGGCGGAGAATGGTTCACTGATCCATATTGATCATTTTGATGAGCTCTTCCAGTTACTGGAGATCAGTGATCAGCTGAGCCGAAAGCCAAGGGTGGCCATCCGCGTGAACATGGATACAGGCGTGTACCCGGTCTGGGATCGTTTTGGATTTAATTATGAAAACGGGCAGGCTTTTGATGCGATGAAAAAAATTGTCGCTTCCGGAAAGATGGATCTGACCGGTCTCCATTGCCATATCGGTACGTATATGCTTTCCACCAATGCGTATCGTACGGCGGTAAAAAAGCTGGGCGACCTGGCCTGGAAATGTAAAACTGAACTGAATAATCCCTTACAATATATCGATATCGGCGGTGGCTTTCCTTCCACCAATACACTAAGAGGTTCTTTCTTGCCCGGTACCGATACAGTACCATCGGTCGATGAGTTTGCAGAAGCCATCAGTACCCAATTACAGGAACTGGGCTATGGAGCTGCAGAAATGCCCTTGCTCATACTGGAAAGCGGACGCGTGATGGTGGATGATGCCGGCTATTTATTATCAACCGTGGTGGCGAATAAGCGACTGAGTGACGGGCGACGGGCCACCATCCTGGATGCCGGGGTAAATGTATTATTTACTTCATTCTGGTATGATCACCAGATCAGTCCGGCCCAGGACTTCACCCACCATACCGAAGACCAGGTATTATATGGTCCCCTTTGTATGAATATCGATGTGCTGCGGCAGAGTGCAAACCTGCCTTTACTGAACAGGGGCGATAAAGTAGTGGTGCATAAAGTTGGCGCCTATAATATGACCCAATGGATGCAGTTTATCCATATGCGGCCCAATGTGGTGATGATCGATGAACAGGGAAAAGTACACCTGGTAAGGGAAGCCGAAACACTGGCTTATATCGAACAGCAGGAGCGGGTGCCTGAACACCTGAAAAAGATCAGTCTCTAAAACCCGTATTTTGAACAAGCTAAATCTTCCGGTTTTTTTTCGTTTTATCGCTCACACGGTACTGAACAGCTATGCGATGCTTTTTTTCAGTAACCGTAAGATACTGGCGGCATTGATCCTGTTCGTAACTTTTTTTAATCCGTACACCGGGGCTGCCGGATTTGCTGCCACCATCATTGCTGCTGCCACGGCCTGGTTTATCGGCTTCAGCCGCGAACAGGTAAAGAGCGGATTATATACATATAGCGGATTGCTGATGGGACTGGGCATGGGTACTTTTTATGAGTTCAGTACCGGTTTCTGGATCTTATTATTTATTGCTTCGGTTTTATCGGTGCTGCTTTCCGCTGCCCTGATTGCGAAACTGGGGAAGAACAACCTGCCGGCTCTGTCGCTGGCTTTCATTCTTACACTATGGGTGGTGATTCTTTCTTCGAGAGAGTTTGCCGCCATCGGACTTACCCAGCGGAATATTTACTGGCTCAATGAAATGTATGCCACCGGGGGCAATGACCTGATCCGGCTGGTGCAATGGATGGAAAACCTGCCGATACCCGCTGCCATTGCCGGGTTCTTCCGATCTCTCAGTGCGATCATTTTTCAAAGCAATATTGCGGCAGGCATTGTGCTGACCATCGGCCTGTTTTTGTTTTCCCGTATTGCCTTAACCCTGATGGTGGCCGGCTATACGATTGCGATTTTATTTATTCAATTGATGGATGGCTATTCCGGCAGTGTGAATTATTATAATCTCGGCACCAACTTTATGCTGGTCTCCGTGGCTCTCGGCGGATTTTATATTATCCCTTCTGTCCGTTCTTATCTCTGGTCACTGATC